>JAFGTT010000013.1 GCA_016933955.1 Candidatus Zixiibacteriota bacterium | reverse complement strand
TGGCTGTTCGCCAATTAAAGCGGTACGTGAGCTGGGTTTAGAACGTCGTGAGACAGTTCGGTCCCTATCTGATACGGGCGTTGGATACTTGAGAGGAGCTGACCATAGTACGAGAGGACCTGGTTGGACCGACCGCCGGTGCACCAGTTGTCACGCCAGTGGCATAGCTGGGTAGCTGAGTCGGGAAGGGATAAGCGCTGAAAGCATATAAGCGCCAAGCCCCCCTCAAGATTAAGTATCCCTCCTGAGTAATCAGGACTGAAGGCTCCTGGAAGATCACCAGGTCGATAGGTCACAGATGTAAGCTCCGTAAGGAGTTGAGTCGAGTGATACTAATAAGCCGTGCGGCTTGATCGATTAAATTTCTTTCATCAAGTTGCCAGAGATACATAGGTGCAACCTATTGAAAGATGCCCGCATCACTACAATGCAATATGCGTCGGTTAAATTCCCAAGATTTTCCGGTGGTTATGGAGGAGGGGAAACACCTGTTCCCATTCCGAACACAGCAGTTAAGCCCTTCATCGTCGATGGTACTGCCTCTGAGAGGAGGTGGGAGAGTAGAACGCTGCCGGATTTAAATTCAAAAACCCCGCTTTAAAAAAGCGGGGTTTTTTTATTGAATTTTTATTTTTGTGGGATATTATTAATTCGAAATATGAAATCCGAAGAAGGACATGTACCTCTTGAGTGAAAAAAAAGATATAGAGTTTTATACGGCGGAGGGATTTTTAAGTTTGTACAATTCTCGTTTTGGAACATCATATGAAATCGTCAAAAAGGCTGAGGCACCTGATATAATTTGCAGGGATAAGAAAGACAATCAATTAAATCTTGAAATTACATTGTCTGAAGATAGAAACGGAGATATTCCAGCCATGCTCGGTCGGTCAGATTCAAGAAGTTATAATTCCCTGGCTAATGGTAAAATTATAGCTAGTCATTTACAGAACGATGTTTGTCAGATAATGATTAAAAGAATAAAAGCTAAATTAGATAAGCATTATGGTCCTAATACTGCTCTTGTGGTAAGACATGTATCGGGGATTCCCTGGAATTGGGATAATGTAATCGATTCCATAAAAAACTCGTTAAATCTGCGCCAAAATCCATATGATAAGGGTATATGGATAATGAATAATTCAAAAACTGAGATTTTCCGGATTGCTTAGTATGTAAAATGATAAATAAGAAAGCATTTTAGGCAAAAATGACTCTATTTTTTTAATAATATTTTTAAGAATGCCCAAAAGTAATTCCTCAATAATATACAGCTGCCGACCACTATTGCTTGTGGCAACCAATCGATATTAGGCCAGATATCATTTCCTTTGCTTTTTTATAAATCGAAGTTTATAATAAAGCAGTTTTTTCACCATCGTATGACAACCATTTAAAATTGTCAAACATATTTCATTATTCCGGTTTGGTCTATTCCAAAACCAAAAATGAAAGGGGATCGTCTGACGATGAATAAAGAAGAATTCCAAAAAATGGAATACAAAACCCTTCGAGAAGAAATAACCAACACCAAAAGTAGAATTTTCAAACTCGTTGGTTATGGAATCGTAGTTGTCCCCAGCGCTCATCTACTGGCCCGCACCTACCGGCTGGATATACTTTTAATATCCATTCCCATATTGGTCATCGTTGTGGCGCTATTCTATCTGGCTGAAAGCCGGGCGCTGATGAGATGCGGGACCTATATTAAATTTCATATTGAATCCCGAATCGATGGTGTCGTTGGCTGGGAACACTGGCTGGAACAACCGGGTTCAACCAAACGCCGTTCCGTTGATAATTTCGTGGGCTACTCCTTCTACCTCTTGTTCCTGGTTTACTATGCCGGGTCGGTTTATCTCGCGATTCAACATGCTATGGGATGTTACAGTATGATTTGCGCCACCATTCTTCTGGCGGTTTATGTGGCTATCGGCGTCTGGTTTTTAATATTTCTAATAAGCCAGCATAGACTCAGCACGACGACCGATCTGAAGGATGCTTAGTTAAAGTCGGCCCTCACACACTTTCGCCGGATTATTTGACCTGCTGGCCTCAATTAGTCAATTTTTATTTGCCAAAAACCCCGTTCCTGCCTATATGTGAATTAAATAAACGATCGAACCGTCGGATTTTCGATTAAATGCGTTTTGAACTTAAAAATCATCTGACTGAACCGGAAATCGAACAGGGTTTAAAAGTTGTTATCAAGGATGGTCTCGCCAATCAGGCCATGATAACCCTGTCCGGCGGCGTTTTTCTGGTCGCTTTCGCCCTCCAGCTGGGGGCCTCGAATTTGCTGATCGGCATCCTGGCGGCCATACCGGCCCTGGCCCAGCTTCTGCAGATCCCGGCCATTTTTATTGTCGAAAAAGTCGGTAATCGCCGAAAAGTCAGTTTCCATGTCACTCTGGTTTCCCGCCTTTTCCTTCTGGTTATTGCCTTGATCCCGTTTCTGTTTTCCGGCAAGATAGCCCTGGCGGTTTTGGTTCTGGCCCTCTCACTGAATACTTCCATTGGGGCCGTTTCGCTCTGTTCCTGGAATTCCTGGATGCGCGATCTGATCCCCCAGGATCGGTTGGGGACCTTTTTCTCACGCCGCATGAGTCTCTCCATGGGACTCGGGGTGATCCTGTCACTCGCCGCCGCCGCCTATATCGATTACTGGAGCAGTATTCTTCCCGATCATGGTATTTATGCCTATTCGTTATTGTTTGCCATGGCCTGGATTTTCGGCCTGATGGATACCTATTTTATTACCCGGATTCCCGAACCAAAAATGCTTACGCGACCGAATAATCATAAATTCCTGAGCCATCTTCTGGAACCGCTCAAGGATCTCAATTTCAAACGGCTGATGACCTTTTTAGGCTCATGGAATTTCGCCGTCAATCTGGCGGCGCCCTTTTTCACTGTCTATATGCTTAAAAGACTCAATCTCGATATCTCCTATGTCATCGGTCTGACGGTTTTAAGTCAGATCATGAATGTCGTTTTTCTCCGGATATGGGGTCGTTATTCCGATCGGTTCAGCAACAAATCTGTCCTGGGTATCAGCGGCCCCCTGTTTATGGTTTCGATCCTGGCCTGGACCTTCACAACCATGCCCTCCACTCATTTTCTGACCATCCCCCTCCTGGTGGTGATTCATATTTTCATGGGTATTTCACTGGCCGGAGTCACCCTGGCCTCGGCCAACATTGCCCTGAAATTGGCCCCCAAGGGTGAGGCGACCGCCTATCTGGCCGCCTCCAGCCTGGTGAATTTTCTCGCCGCCGGGATCGCTCCCATCCTGGGCGGCCGATTCGCCGATTTTTTCTCCAAACGGGAATTCTCCTGGACCATGGCCTGGAACAGCCCCAATGGCAATGTGATCTTTCAACCCCTCAATTTCCAGTCATGGGATTTTTTCTTTTTCTTTGCCTTCGTTATCGGGCTTTATTCCATGCATCGGCTGGCCCTTGTCCGCGAGGAGGGTGAAGTAACCGAAAGTATCCTGATTCATGAAATAATCGGTATGTTTCGTCGCCCGATCAGAAATTTCTCGACCGCCGGCGGATTGCGATTCCTGATGCAACATCCCCTGACCGCTTTCCGTCACCGATCCAACCTGCGGCGTAACCCTCCGGAGATGAGCCGAACCGATGGCGGCCCGGAAAGAAGAGGTCCCACGGAACAGGACTAATATGGGATTTTGTTGTTTTTTAAAAAATCGCTTCATTCGATTACCGCCGGAAATGGAATCGGAGGTACTGGGCCGGCTGAAAGCATTTATAATACCGGTGCAACCAACGTTGAAAACCACCGGGTGCAGTATTGCATGGTTCATTTATAAAAATATTTTTACGCTTGACGTCCCGTTGGCACAAGGTTTTTTATCAGTGAGGATCTCCGATGAATGAACATCTTTTTATTGGCTTGGCCAGCATCGTCGTCCTTGGAATTCTGGCCCAGTGGTTGGCCTGGAGACTACATCTTCCCGCCATATTGCTCTTGCTTGTGTTCGGTTTTATTGCCGGGCCGGCCAGTCATATTTTAAATCCCGATGAGTTATTCGGGGAGTTGTTATTTCCTTTTGTTTCTTTGTCAGTAGCCATAATTCTTTTTGAGGGCGGCCTGTCGCTTCATACTCGCGAATTGGTAAAAGTCGGTTCGATAGTCAGAAATTTGACCACCCTTGGAATCGCAGTAACATGGTTGCTGACGTCGGCAACAGCCCATTTTGTAATCGGTTTGGAATTCGGCCCGAGTTTTTTACTGGGAGCCATTCTGGTGGTGTCCGGCCCCACAGTAATCATACCGCTTTTAAGACAGGTCCGGCCGATCGGCAATATCGGTTCGATTTTAAAGTGGGAAGGCATTGTAAATGATCCCATCGGCGCCATTCTAGCGGTAATTGTTTTCGAAATCATTGTCTCCGGAAGCGCAGAATCGGGAACCCTGGTTGTTGTTTTAGGCGCGGCGAAAGCGGCTGTCTTTGGTACAATCTCCGGAATTCTTGGCGCACTGGCCATAGTCATCCTGCTTAAAAAATTCCTGATCCCCGATTTTCTGCAAAATCCAGTTTCATTGATGTTCGTGATTTTGAGTTATGTTGCCGCAAATCAGTTTCAGCCTGAGTCCGGTCTGCTTGCCGTTACCGTGATGGGGGTAGTATTGGCCAACCAGAAATATGTTTCCATCCGGCATATTATTGAATTTAAGGAAAACCTGAGAGTCCTTTTGATATCCAGTGTTTTTATTATTCTGGCTTCAAGGATTCCCCTGACACAGATGTCCTTTGACGACCACCGGACCTGGATATTTGTAGGTCTGCTGATTTTTCTTATCCGACCGATTATGGTGTACATATCGACCATCCGCTCCAAATTGAAATTCCATGAGAAAACCTTTCTGGCCTGGATGGCTCCGCGTGGAATCGTGGCCGCGGCGGTATCGTCGGTATTCGCCAACAGACTGGTTGAACTCGGTCATCCGGAATATCAAAAATTGGTTCCATTAACATTTCTTGTCATTATTGCCACGGTGACCGTTTATGGTTTGACTTCCGGTCCCATTGCCAGGCGCCTGAAGGTTGCCCAGGCCGATCCTCAGGGAATCCTGTTTGCCGGAGCGCCGCCCTGGGCAATGGAGATTGCAAGTATTCTGCAGGAAAAAGGATTCCAGGTAGCTATGATCGATACCAATTGGAGTAATATTGCCGCCGCCAAAAAAAATGGCATAAGGGCTCATTATGCCAATATTCTCTCAGAGAACTTGCATGTCGACCTGCAACTTGATGGTATTGGGCGGCTTCTGGCTGTAACTCCCAACGATGAGGTCAATTCTCTGGCAGTCCTGCATTTCCTTGATGTTTTCGGACGATCTGGAGTCTATCAGCTAAAAACCTCTGTAGACGAAAAAAATAAAAATGTTCAGGAATCCATGCCGCGGCATATGTTGGGAAGATTTCTGTTCGGTAAGGAAGCAACCTTCAATAGACTTAATGCTATTTATTACACCGATGGCATCGTTAAAAGAACTCTTTTGACCGAGGAATACGATTTTAAAGCCTTTCGAAAAATGTACGGCATAACCGCGATTCCCATGTTTATCATCAACAAGGCGGGCAGACTTCAAATTCTTACTGCCGATGATGAAGTCGATCCCAAACCAGGTGATACATTGATAAGCATGGTCGAACCGATCGAACAACACCGGTGATGACACCTGATAATATTTTCCGATTATTGCATTGTGGTTTTTAAGCCG
The DNA here is from genome assembly GCA_016933955.1 of Candidatus Zixiibacteriota bacterium. NCBI lineage: Bacteria > Pseudomonadati > Candidatus Zixiibacteriota > Candidatus Zixiibacteriota bacterium. The sequence continues at coordinate 30,196 of JAFGTT010000013.1, read as the reverse complement.
ATTGATAAAGTTGCTTTCCGGCTTGATCGACAACCTCCACACTGACCTCGATTCCCTTCCTGACACTGGCGGTAACGACACAAAAATCCTCGAAAATCTCGGCGCATTTATTAAATCGGTTGACCGCTTCCTCACGTTCGGCATCGATCTCGATTTTCACGTGGCTGGAATCGATCCTGATCCGGTTTTTTTCATTTCGTGCCAGTTTGGTCGTTACGGTGGTTTTGATATTATGGATATCGATTCGGGCTTTTTGCAGGCAGAAAAGGAGGCTGGCCGACAGACAATTTCCGATGGCCGCCGATAAAACTTTGGTGGCGCTGGGGCCGCGATCTTCGCCAAGCGGAGCCGGTTCATCCATCAAAAGGTCGATTCCCTCATCGAATTTGACCAGAAACTCGAAGCCTTTTTTCTGTTCCAGAACTACGGTGACCTGGTTTTCTCCCATCATTCCTCCCGATCTTGAGTTTTATTTCCCAGGGCGCGGTTAAGCTCCTCAATAAGTTTATATTCCGGAACCGCCCCTTCCAGCGAGATGTTTTCATTGATTACCGTTTTGGGAACGCCCCGGACCCCGTAACGATTTCCCAGATGAGGGAATTCCGTTATTTCGACCATATCGGCCGTTATATGTTCATTTTCTATGGCAAAGGCATGCGCCAGACGAACCGCCGAGGGGCAGTAGGGACAGGTCGGAGTTACGAATACCTGAAAATGAACCGGCTTGGTGATGTTTTTCAATATCTGGCGGGTTTTCTCATTAAGGCCCGATTGACCTTTGGAAACCGCGATTATTCCTTCCAGAAGACCGACGAATTCATAACCCGCCGGAATACCGTAGAAACGAACTCCATAATCCTTTTCACCCTCAATAACGGTCGCGGGTATTTTATCAATCTTATATTGCTCAACCCTGTCCTTGTCGATTTGGAAATTATAAACCTCAATCGATAGCTTTTCGGACATCCTGGCCAGCTCCTCCATCAATTGACGGGTTTCCCGGCAATATTGACATTCCAATTCCTGCGTGAAATTGATTATTTTCACCGGGCGATCCAGATTTTTCAAATGGTCCGCAATGATCTGTTTATCTTTTGCCTGTATTATGGTCATTTTTAAATCTCCTGTAATTTTTATTTATTAGATAGGAATTACCCTAAAGAGATTCCAAAAATTTCATAACCACTTTGGCTGAATTATCTGCGGCGACCTGAAAAAAACGTCCGATTTCTTCCCGAGCCGAACCTGATGGAGATCCCCCGGCCAGATCCGAAGCCGACCTGAAAGCGATAAACGGGATATTATTGACCCCGCACACCTGGGCCACCGCCGCGGTTTCCATATCGGTTGTCAGGGCCTTAAAATTCCCCGAAAGCCAGAGACGTTTTTCCGCCTGATCGATAAAACAATTACCGGAGACTCCGACCCCGCCCGCAATTAAACGCGGAATTCGATTTCCGATACTATCCAGTTTGATCTGCTTTCCGGCCAATGACTCGGCTTTCCGAAAAAGGCTGCTATCGACTTGGAAATATGTTATTCTTTCGGATTCCGCCCTGGATGGCAACTTTACTTCGATACCATTGGGTTCGAAACCATTGACACCGATATAACCATAATCATGGGTTGCCCAGCTTCGCCCCACGAAAATGTCGCCAATATGAACCGAACTGTCGATAGCCCCGGCAATACCGCTGAAAATAACCGCGCGGGGATTATATGTATCAATCATTTTTTGAATTGTCATGGCGGCGTTGGTCATTCCCACGCCCGATTCGGCCAGCACGATATTTTTGCCGGCCAGACTGCCCCGGTGAACCATCCGCCCCAGGACCGTATCGGTCGCGGTTATATTCATTTTCTCCGAAAGAAGTTGACCCTCGCTGTCGAAGGCATAAAGAATCAGGTACAGCTGATTATCGACCGCTGATTTACCGCAACCGGGCGATAAATAAAGAAAGGCGGCTAATACCAATAATATCACCACTGGGAAAATTCTTTGTAATTTCATTATCGCTCCCTCCTGTTTATCATCCGTCAATGGTATTTGTCGAGGTATTCGATCATACGGCGGAATTCCGCCTCGGAAAACAACATTCCGGTCCGGGGCAATTTCCTTAAGGCGATTTCGTACTTGATGAATTCCTCCAGAAAACCATCGCTGATAATCCGTTTCAGGTTATCATCCCCCGGATTCTGGGCAAAATAGGATAATATTGCCTCGCTCTCCTCAGTAGCATAGACCGCCGAATCGGAATGATTCTCAATCCCCATCTGTTCGGCATAACCCGGCTCATATTTCCAGATGGCTTTGACCATAGCGTAACCGATCCAGGGCTCCCGGACCCGAACATGAACAGTGCCGCCCTCCTCATTTAATTGGTAGACAGGATCGAAGCTCCATTCCTTCCAGGGTCGTCCAACATTATCCCGGAACTGCTTCATGATTTTATAGATATCTTCATGATAGACATTCAAAATGTGTGCAATAGTAATCTCTTTCACTGCTTCTTCCGGCTGCCCGGTTTTTATCAGGGCATCGGCCAGAAACCAGTGAGCATCGAAATCAATAAAATTCCTGTTGATTGCTGTCCTGAAATAGTATATCGAGCTGTCGCACTGCTCCATCATGAAGTAAGCATCGCCGATCAATGTCATGATATGATGAAAATCGGGTTCAATGGCGGCAATGTTGCGGTATTCGGTTAACGCCCCGGCATAGTCTTTATCGGAAAACATAACTTCCGACCAATGAAGCATATTACTGGCCGAATCCGAAAGCATGTACATAAGAATTCTACGGTTGCCCCCGGACTGGTCTATATAATAAATATCCTTAAATACTTCATGTTTTTGAGCGGTCTTCGTCACCGTCGTGTCTTCAGGCGCCTCGATCTGGTAAGCAAGTTTCGAATTTTCCGGGATTCTGATGATTTCATCGGGGGCGTGGGGCGTTCCGTCGATGACAATGTCGGCATTATCTTCCTGAGCGTATAGAGGCGTGAGGCATGCAACTATCAAAAGCAGGCCGACGATCGGCAGAATGTATCTGGTTTTATAAACCGCAGATAATAACATAATATTTTCTCCGATTTAAATAGGTCTTATGGGTGTGTCTAATCTGTCCCCTGGTACAAATTTAAAATACCCCCGCCAGGAATCGAACCTGGATTACCGGCTCCGGAGGCCGATGCGTTATCCATTACACCACGGGGGCATTTATCTGTCTGTTAATATACGACAATTCGCAAAGCAATACTACCATCAAATCCCTTACTTGTCAACCCCGTTTTCATTCCCGGCGAATTTGTTGTCCAAAATTCCGGCTTGACCTTAATCCATGAGATGGTTAGCTTTATCAATCAAAGGAGACTTATATTTGATTTCATGGCTGGCCGAACAAATTGTCCTGTACTGGGATATTTTTAAATACCTGATCCCGGCAGTTCCCTACACCGCCCTGATTACGGTGACTTCATTCGCCTTGGCCCTGGTTCTTGGATTGATCATGGGAATCCTTAGAATCTCGCGGGTGAAATTTATCGCCCGATTGGCTGGAGCCTACATCAATATAATCCGCGGGGTACCGCTTCTGGTGCAAATATTTTTTATCTATTTTGGCCTGGGAAGCCTGCTCGAATTGGACCGTTTCACCGCCGGGGTGCTGGCGGTGGGAATATGTTACTCGGCCTACCTGGCCGAAATCTTCCGCTCCGGTATCGAGGCTATCGATCATGGGCAATATGAAGCCGCCCAGTCACTGGGCATGACCCGGTTTCAAACCCTCCGCCATGTTATCATTCCTCAATCCATGCGAATCGTTATCCCTCCATCGGCCAACGAATTTATCGCCTCGCTCAAGGATTCCTCGCTGGTTTCGATTATCGGGATGAGGGAGTTGACCCGGGCCGGACGGGAATATTACTCCCAGTATTTTGTTGATTTCCAAACCTGGTTTTTGGTCGGGGTCATCTATCTGGTGATGACATTTTCTCTGACGCGGCTGGTCAAATATCTCGAACGGGTTTATGCCGTTGAAGGTTTCGGGAGCAAAAGGACATGATTATCGAAGTAAGGAATGTAACCTGCCGTTTCAATAATATCGTTGCCGTCGATAATGTCTCGATGTCGGTCGGTAAGGGAGAGACAGTGGTTATTATCGGACCTTCGGGTGCCGGTAAATCGACTCTGCTCCGATGCCTCAATGCCCTCGAAGATTTCAGCGAAGGTTCAATTATCATTGACGGTATCGGGGTTGGTAAGGATCAGAAAAATATCCACGACCTGCGGCTCGAGGTGGGGATGGTTTTCCAGAATTTCAACCTTTTCCCGCATTTGAACGTTATAAACAATATAATGTTGGCCCAGCGGGTGGTTCGCAAGCGTAGCGCGGATGAGGCCCGGAAAAAGGGACTGCTGTTGCTTGGTCGGGTAGGGCTTGAGGATAAAGTCGAGGCTTTCCCGGCCCAGTTGTCGGGCGGGCAGAAACAAAGGGTGGCTATCGCCCGGGCGCTGGCCATGGATCCGAAAGTTATGTTGTTCGATGAGGTTACTTCCGCTCTTGATCCGGAAATGATCGGCGAAGTTCTCGAAGTGATGAAAAATCTGGCGGCGGAAGGCATGACCATGGTGGTCGTAACTCATGAGATTGGATTCGCTCGTGAAGTCGCCTCAAGAGTCATTTTTATGGATAATGGCCGGATTGTCGAGGATGGCCCGCCACATGAAATCCTGGCAAATCCGAAAAAACAACGAACCAGGGATTTTTTAAGTAAGGTATTGTGAAAGGAAATAAGATGAGATATTCAATTGTTCTGCTAGTAATATTCTTAGTATTTTCCCAATCATTCGCAGACTCGTCTTCTTCTGAATTAATCCCTCCGGCCGGTAAAATTTCAACCAGGTTCATCGCCCGCATTAACCAGCTCTCACCGGTGGATAAATGCAAAATCTGGGTTTTCTTTACCGATAAGGGTTTCCCTGACGAGGCCGGCCGGAAATCCGCCATCGCCAATCTGGCCGATCGCTATACCAGGCGTTCCTTGGAGCGGCGGATCAGGCGCTCCGATAATCCCGAGATCTTCAGTTTCGCCGATATCCCGGTCAATCAGGATTATGTCAGTCAATTATCGGCCGCCGGGTTTAAGGTTATATACCAATCGCGCTGGCTCAACGCCGTTTCGGGGATGGCTGATAAGGCCACCATCGAATCATTGGCGGCCCTGTCTTTCGTCTGTAAAATACAGCCGGTGGCAGTTGCCCGAAGAATACCAATTCCAGATGGTGATATAAAAGATATCTCCATCCCGCCGGAAACGAAAAAGCCATCCGATATCCTGCCCGATTCGGTGCGTGATTGGTATGGATATTCATATACGCAGTTGAATATGGTCAATATCCCGCTGATGCATCAATTGGGATATACCGGCGAGGGCATTTTAATCGGCATTTTCGATACCGGATTCGATCTCGATCATCCTGCCTTCAGTCACCTGAATATCTGCGACAGATGCAAATACGATTTTGTTTTCGATGATACCTCGGTCGGCGATATCGACAATTCCCCTGCCGCTCCGGCTCATGGAACCGCCACCCTGTCAATTATCGGCGGCAAAGAAGATTCCGTGTTTGTCGGCGGCGCCTATGAGGCTTCATTTCTGGTGGCCAAAACAGAACGGGTCGAGGAGGAAATTGAAGCCGAGGAAGATTACTGGGTGGCCGCGGCCGAATGGGCCGACTCCCTTGGAGCCGATGTCATTTCATCCTCGCTGGGTTATTTCGACTGGTATACCTACGAAGACCTCGATGGTAAAACGGCCCTGGTTACCATAGCCGCCGAACAGGCCGCCGCCAATGGCATTGTCGTGGTCAATTCCGCCGGTAATGAAAATCTCAACGCCTGGCATTATGTTACGCCGCCGGCCGATGGACCATCCGTCATCGCCGTCGGAGCCGTCAATAGCCTGGGTATTATTGCCAGCTTTTCCTCGGCAGGCCCAACCTATGACGGCCGGGTCAAGCCCGATGTCGTCGCCATGGGAGTCAATGTTTATAAAGCCGATTATCAGACCGGATCCTATGGCACCGGTAGCGGTACCTCCTATGCCTGTCCTGCCACCGCCGCCGCCGCCGCCTTGCTTCTCGAGGTCCACCCGGACTGGTCACCGCTGGATTTAAAAGATGCCATGATCCACTCGGCCAACCGTTATAACACTCCCGACACTCTATATGGATATGGTTTGTATAATACCTTCAAAGCCGCCGATCTTCTTCATTTCGAACCGGTTTCGCCAATCCGGTTAGCGGTCGGCGATACTCTTGACATTACTCTGACTGTTTCCGGACTGGAGGATTCAACCTCAATTGTTATCTCCGCCACAAACCTTCCTGCTACAGCGGAATTCACCGATAACGGCGATCGAACTGCCCGGCTTTTTTATATCGGTAATGAGGATGATGTCGGCTCCCGTATTATCCACCTGACCGGGGCGGCCGGATCGGCCGTTGCCACGTATGATTTAACCCTGACCGTTCTGATTCAGAATGATATCATCGCCGGTCCCAATCCTTTCAGCGATTCCCTGACCATTTTTCTCGGCACCGGGAACAATAATCTGCAAGAAATTGCCATTTACTCGGTAAATGGAGAGAAAGTTTGGGACAATTATTCCGATACATATAATGAGGTGACCGGATCAGTTGTCTGGCAAGGAGTTAACAACGATGGCTCGCGGGTCGCGTCGGGCGTATACTTGGTCCTGGTTAAAACCGATAGAATGGTGAAAAGGATTAAGGTGTTCAGGAAATAGGGCGGGATGAACGACCAGTCATCAAAATTCTTCGTCGAGAAGACCAACCTCTGCAAATGTCCCGTATTCAAAATCGATCTGAACGGTCGCTTTGTCTATGTTGATGATTTAACCGAGAATCTCCTGGGAGTACCAAGTGAACAGCTCTTCGGGCGCAGTATCGAGGAGTACCTGGATTATGAATCCTATGCCGCGCTGTTATCGATCATGCATTCCGGTAAACACTACGAAACCTCGTTCCAGGCCATGACCATGACCTTTCTTGATGTCAACCGGAAACAACGGCACCTTGATGTTATTATCTCCCTGAATTTTATTGCCGGCAATCCGGCCAACTATCAGGTAATTATTAATGTCAATCGATGCCGTGGTTCCGCTTTCGTTTCATCCGATTCAGATAATACCGATGCCGATCTGCCTCATCTCCTGTTCGATTTCGTGGCCGGTTCTCCGGATAATCCGGATTGGGAAATGCTATGTGAAATTTTCATGGAGCTTCCCGATATCAGCCAGGTTGGAATTTATTTTCTGAAAGAAAACTCCCTGTCTTTGCTGGGCAGTGTTTCACGAACGGATATCGATAATCCGGTCGATCTGAAAGAGGCCAGTGAAAGCCTGCTGAAGGCCGCCTGTGAAGGCAAGACATTTATCAAACCGGATTCGATGGAAGTCGTTTCCGCCGATGAAATTATCTATGGCGGCACGGTCGATATCAGCTATCCGCTGATGTCACGCGAAAAAGCCTGGGGATTACTCCGGGTTATCCATAACGGCGATCATTCGCTTTTGGAATCCCAAATATCCCCGGCCGTTTGTTTCCTTGGAAAAACTCTCCACTCGGCCCTTGATATCAGCCAGCCCGGACCTGTTCCGGCCGGTTAATTTGTCCGAAGGATTCACCATGAATAAAAAAGAGATATTGATTTATTCCAATAACCGCCCGAACCCCGAAAATATCAGCACCATTCTGGGATCGGGTGATGAATTGGATTTTACCGTTATCAATGATTATGACCGGATATATCAATCACTCGAAAAAGGAAACTGCGATTTTATCATCATTGATACCGCCGGAGATATCCCTGATAGCCACTGCCGGGAGTTGTTCGAAATCTTACGGAAAAAGAATATCCCGGTCCTTTTCGCCGATCTCGACTCGACCCGCAAAACCGGGGGAGAGCAGGATTCATCATCATCTCCACACTCAATTCGCCGCCTGGTCTTGAAAAACCGGGCCCGGGTGAGTAGACCTGCCGAAGATGAGGATTTGAAAATCGTTAACCGAACCGCCGCCACATTGTGTCATGAGATAAACAATCCCCTGATGGTTATTGCCGCCAATGTCGAGGTTCTTTTAAAAAATTATGGTTTTATGCATTCCGATATTATTGACAAAATCAAAACTATCGGAACCGCCGCGGAGAGAATTCGCAAAGCGACCGACCGGCTGACCAATTTGAAAACCCTCAATTTCCGCGAAACCGTAGCCGGGCGGATGATTGTTATTGATGACGATTCCGAGATGAACGATTACCACAGTGCCGATTCAGCCTCGATTAAATCCGGGGAATAAATTTCTTGACTAATTCATGAATTGAAATATATTAACCCTCTCGGTTAAATGGGGCCGTAGTTCAGATGGGAGAACGCTTGACTGGCAGTCAAGAGGTCAGGGGTTCGATCCCCCTCGGCTCCATTTTTTTATGTACCTGTGATTTCTGCGTAATTCAATCGAATTTTTAAAATAGTGATATGAGTATAAAGACTCTTTCAAGCGATACTGGCGTGGGCGGTAGGCCCTCGTCTGCCCCGCATTGAATTATTCCCACCCCTTTCATGTCATTCTCATTCCTATTTTGTCATTCCCGACCCGATCGGGAATCCATCTTCATCCCCTCTCGAGAGGGGTGGATCCTCCGAAGGCATTTATGCCGGAGGCGGAGACGGGGTGTGTTATCCAATCGGCTTTACATACCCCCGAAATCCCCTCTCCGGAAGGACTTTGAACATCCTCCCGGGTGGCCAAATTTTGCATTGGCGGTAGACGCCCTCGTCTGCCCCTTACTGAATATTTCTTGGCGGTAGACGAGGGCATTTTCTGTCCACCAAATCCCTCATTTTCCCCACCCATTCACTCCTATTCCATACCCGGCCCGGATTATTATGAAAACCTTTTTACCCAAAACTCCCGGCACCAAAAATCTTTTTACTGACAAAACGAACCCATTTCAAGGCCGCCCGAAAATTGCGATGTATCAAAATACTTTCGAAAGGATGAAACGAACCCATTTTATCAATAAACTTTTTACTGAGGGAACGAACCCATTTTTAGAAATCCTTTCAAAAGACAAAACGAACCCATTTTACAGCCGCTTCCCTTATGGCTTTACAAGCTCCTTTTAACTTGACAAAATGGAGCGACCCTGTATTTTTTAATTAACGGGCCATAAACTTTATCAGGGGCAGCAGAATTCATTGGACAGCCCTTGATATGCCCGAAAATCGGACTCGCGAGTTGATTTTAAGTACAAAATACTTCGCGCACAGGAGTAACCATATGAATCGCAGGGATAAAGCCGGGAAACTGGTCTTAATTGCCGTTTCCTTGGTGTTCCTCATAATCCCGCCCGCCGCCCGGGCCACTTTCTCGATCGTGGCCGTGGATACCGTCACCGGGGCGGTCGGCAGTGCCGGGGCTTCCTGTATCGCCGGCTCCCAGATGATTCATGATTGTATCGAAAGCATCGGTGCCATCAACACCCAGGCCTACTATCTGGCGGCCAACCAGAACAATGCCCACAACCTGATGTTATCAGGCTTGACGCCGGATTCAATAATAAGCTGGCTGGTCAACAATGATGTCGAGGGGATGCCGATCTTCCGCCAGTATGGAGTGGTCACCCTGGCCGGAGGCGGCACCTCGGCCGGTTTCACCGGCGAGGCCAATTCCCCCTGGCGGGGCCATCTCACCGGACCGGGATATTCCATTCAGGGCAATATTCTGCTCGACTCGGCAGTCATCGCCGGGATGGAAACGGCCTATCTTAACACCGAGGGACCGCTCGAGGAAAAACTGATGGCGGCGCTTAATGCCGCCGATATCCCCGGGGCCGATACCCGCTGTATGTCATGTAATAAACCGGCTATTTCTGCCTTTATAAAAGTGATTCACCCCGGCGATGGTGAAACACCGTACCTGTACCGGTATGTTAACAATACCACCTGCGATATCAATCCAATGGATTCGCTTCGGCTTAAGTACGATCTCTGGAAGGCTCTGAAATATGCCGATGCCGGCCAGTCACAGGCTGAAATCACACCCGAAATTATTCCTTCCGGAGGTATTGATACTGCCATCATTACCGTAACCCCGCTGAATTATGCCGGTGAGCCACCGACCGAGGAGGCCTCGGTCAGCCTGGCAAATTCCGGCAACGGTATCCTGTCGGACGTCAACGACAATGGCGACGGGACATTCAACGCCATCATAACCGCGGCCATGACCCCAGGTTACGACACCATCACAGCCGTCGTCACGGCCGGGGGAGAGGTGGTTGAATTGAATACCAGGCCGGTCATCTGGTATTATTTATGCGGCGATGTTAATGCCACCGGCGCGGTTAACGTATTGGATATCACATACTTAATAAAGTACCTGTATTTATATGGTTTTGCCCCGAACCCGTCGCCATCGGGTGATGTCAATACCAGTGGAGCTATTAATATTCTCGATGTTACCTATCTGATAAATTACCTTTATAAGGATGGCCCGGATCCAATCTGCAAATAACGTGATATCAGAACTTAAGAAACACCAGGGGGGCGGCCGGAAACCGCCCTCTTTTATTAAACAAAAAGATGTTTTTAAAATATTTCTTCTTGTAAAATAATCGTGATTTCATATATCTTTGCGCCTGTTATGAAAAAGAAAAAACACAGCCGAAAAGCCCTGGCTCAGGTCAATTTCGACCTTTTCCAGCCGGTCATACTGCCGCCTCAGGACCGGCACGAGGTTTTTATTCCTGGGACCGATGATTTTGTCGGACTGGAACTGCCGAGTGTGCCGGAGTTATATACTATGTTCGATCGTATTAACCGGGAATATTTTCAGGGTCATCTGCCGTCGGTCCATATTTCCTATTCCAATCGCATGTTAATTGCGGGATCGTTCACACCGTCGCAGAATGAAATTAAGATCGGGCGCCGTTACCATGAAATTTTCCCGGAAGATATCGAAGACACTCTGAAACATGAGATGATACATATTATAAATCTTAAGCATGATCACTCGTTCCGTCAGGTAGCCGACCGGATTGGGGCCTCGCTAAAAGCCCGCAGTCATCCGTCGTTACGTGCCAGTTTTAAATATCTCTATGTTTGTCCGGCCTGCGGGCGGGAATATCCGCGGCGCAAACGATTGCGAATGGCCTCCTGTGGTATCTGCACCAGAGGAAAATCATTCGATCCAAAGTTTAAGCTGTATTTGAAAAAAACAGTCAGAGCCAGAAAGGCCGGGGATTAAGGGTGTCTTGCAAATTGGGATAACTTGCAGAAGCATAATAGATTATGTCTGTCATTAAAGGAATGGCGGATATTTCCGAATAAAAGTGGTTTAGATACGTAAGTTGTTGAAAAACACTTGACAGGCCTTTTTTTTTGGCTATATTCAAGGGCTTTATAACATTTAGGAGAGCTTAACCGGAATAATCCGGGGGATTAAATGAAGACGTATTTACCTAATATTGACGAGTTGCACAAGAACCGGAAATGGCATCTCATCGATCTGAAAGGGCTGACTCTGGGACGGGCCGCTATCAAAGTTGCCGATATTCTGCGCGGAAAAGATAAACCGATTTTTGCACCTCATCTGGATACCGGCGATTATGTGATAGCCATCAATGCCTCCCATGTCAAAGTCACCGGCAAAAAAGAAGAGAATATGGAATATTTCCGCTACTCCGGTTATCCCGGCGGTTTGAAAAAGGTTTCTTTCAGGAAGATGATGGATACCAATTCTCCCGGTGTTTTTACTCATGCGGTAAAAGGGATGCTTCCCAAAAACAAGCTGGGGCGTAAGATGATTAAGAAATTGCATGTTTATGCCGATGAAAATCATCCCCATCAGGCGCAGAAACCCGAAGATCTGAAACTATTTGAATCCTGATAGAGAGAATACATGAACGAGACTGTTTATTCGGCAACTGGAAGACGAAAAGAATCGGTTGCGCGCATTTCGATGAAGGTCGGCGGCGGCGTGATGGTCATTAACAAGAAGTCCGCTCGGGAATATCTCAAACGGGATGTTCTGGTGGATATTATCAATCAGCCGTTGGAAGAAACCGACACCAAGGGCAAGCTGGATATCAGCTGTAATGTTCGCGGGGGCGGGCATTCCGGTCAAGCCGGTGCCATTCGCCTGGCGATTGCCAGGGCCCTGGCTCTTCTGGATCCCGATCTGCGGCCGGCCCTGCGCAAAAAGGGTTATCTGACTCGTGATGCGCGGATTGTGGAACGTAAGAAGTACGGCCGCCCGAAAGCCCGGAAAAGATTCCAGTATTCGAAACGATAAAGATATTAATTATCCGGTGGAACCGGAAATAAGCACATTCTGCGTCATGACCCGGTGGTCCTGATCAGGTCCGGGTCCTCAGGCAGGGTGGAAGTTAAACCAAAACCAGAAAGGTCCTGCAGTGGTAAAACCCCAGATCAAGGAATTATTGGAGGCGGGAGTCCATTTTGGTCATCAGACCAGGAGATGGAATCCCAAAATGAAGCCGTTCATTTTTACGGAGCGGAACGGAATTTATATTATCGATCTCAATAAAACGCTCGAGGCTATCGAACGGGCTTGCATGAAGGTCCGGGAAGTGATGGCCCGCGGGCAATCGATTCTATTCGTCGGTACCAAAAAACAGGCCAAGGACGTTATCCGTGATGAAGCCACGAGGTGCGGGCAGTTCTTTGTCACCGAGCGGTGGCTGGGCGGGATGCTGACCAATTTTTCGACGATTAAATCCTCGATCAAAAAGCTCAAAGATCTGGAAAGAATGAAAGAAGAAGGTGAATACGAAAAATTCACCAAAAAAGAACGGTCGCGTTTTGACCGCAAAGCCCAGAAACTTGATAAGGTTCTCGGCGGAATCAAAGATATGAATTATCTGCCTGGAATGCTCTTCGTGGTGGATGCCAAGAAAGAGAAAATAGCGATCGCGGAAGCCTCCAATCTGGGTCTTCCAATTGTCGCCATACTGGATACCAATGCCGATCCGGATCCGATCGATTTCCCGATTGCGGCTAATGATGACGCTATTAAGTCGATTCGAATAATCACCCGGGCTATTGTCGATTCCGTTATCGATGCCAAAGCTTCGGTCACTGAAGAAGAAATTATGAAAAAAGTCGAATCAGAGCAGTCCAATAATGTGACCTCATATATCTCCGGTGATGATGAAGACGAGAAATAGGAAGGAATGTATAGATGGATATCTCAGCTCAAATGGTAAAGGAATTACGCGAGAAAACGGGCGCCGGAATGATGGATTGCAAAAAAGCTCTTACCGCCACCGGCGGCGATTTCGATAAAGCGGTTGATTTCCTGAGAGAAAAGGGCATTGCCAAAGCCGCCAGTAAAGCGGGGCGGTCCACCAAAGAGGGTATAATTGCTTCATATATTCACGCCGGTAGCAAACTCGGTGTTATGGTAGAAATAAATTGCGAGACCGATTTTGTGGCCCGAACTGATGATTTCCAGAGCTTCGCCAAAGACATTGCCATGCAAATCGCGGCGGCCAATCCCCTGTCCGTATCCCGTGATAATGTCGATGCCGCCGTAATTGAAAAGGAAAGAGAAATCTATCGTCAACAGGCCCTCAATGAAGGTAAACCGGAGAAGATTGTCAATAAAATCGTTGATGGTAAATTGGATAAATACTATTCCGAGGTTTGTCTTCTGGAACAGCCCTTCGTCAAAGACGGTGATAAAACCATCCGGGATGTTGTAACCGAGGCCATCGCCCGGCTCGGAGAAAATATAGAAATCAAAAGATTCATTCGTTTTCAGTTGGGTGAATAAGCATGGAAGATGGCCAGCATCAAAAATATCGCCGGGTTTTACTTAAATTATCCGGCGAAATTCTGGCTGGTTCCGATTCTTTTGGCATTAATTCCGATGCCATCGATAATGTCTGCCGACAAATTAAAGCCGTGGTCGACCACAAGGTCGAACTGGCTGTCGTTATAGGCGGAGGCAACATCTTTCGCGGATTGAGTGCCTCCGGGATGGACATGGACCGCGTGACCGCCGATCAAATGGGCATGATGGCGACCATTATCAATGCCTTGGGATTACAGGATCGCCTTGAGAATATGGGTCTTTTTACCCGGGTCATGTCGGCCGTTCGAATCGAATCCTTCGCCGAAACATATATCCGCAGGCGGGCTGTGCGTCATCTGGAAAAAGGACGGCTGGTTATTTTTGCCGCCGGAACAGGCAATCCCTTTTTCAGTACCGATACCGCCGCGGCCCTCCGGGCTTCAGAGATAAACGCTGATGTGATTCTGAAAGCCACCAAAGTTGACGGGGTTTATTCCGATGATCCGGTGACTCATCCGGGGGCCGAATTTTTCAGGAATTTGACCTACATGGATGTCATCCGGCGGCAACTCCAGGTTATGGATTTGACCGCCATAACGCTGTGCAAAGATAGTAATATCCCTATAATTGTATTTAATGTCAATCGGCCGGGAAATCTTCAGAAGATTATCCTGGGAGAAGAGGTCGGGACAATTATTTCTTGATATACGGTAAATCGGACTGGTTAAAAATATGGTCAAAGGAGATATCCTATGATGGAGAAACTTTTTTCTGAGACCGAAGACAAGATGAGCAAAAGTTTCCAGGCGGTTAAACGGGAGTTCGCCTCTCTTCGAACCGGCAAGGCTTCGACCTCACTCCTGGATAACATCAAGGTCGATTACCACGGGACTATTTTACCGCTCAATCAACTGGCCTCGATATCCGCCCCGGAACCAAGGCTTTTGGTGGTCCAGGCTTGGGATAAAGGGATCGTCAGTGAAATCAGTAAGGCGATCCAGAAGGCTGATCTGGGCCTGAATCCTCTGGTGGAGGGCAATATAATACGTTTGCCAATCCCGGCCCTTAATGAGGAACGGCGAAAAGAAATGGTGAAACTCTGTAAAAAAATCGCCGAGGAGGGCAAAATCGCCATCAGGAATATCCGGCGAGAGGCCAATGATAACCTGAAAAAGGCAGAAAAATCAAAGGATATTTCAGAGGATCAGCAGAAAAAGGGATTTGACAGAATTCAGGAACAAACAGATTCTTATATTAATAAAATCGATGATTTGATGGACGACAAAGAAAAAGATATAATGGCTGTTTGATAAAAGATTGAAAGCGCCCCAATTAACCGCCCGGAAAACCGCCGGGCGGTATTTTTATTTCTGGCTGATGATCGGGAAAATCAGCACCCTGAAAAATAGACTCAGGATTTGATTTGACCGGCCGGTTTTGGGCCCAAAAGGTTTGACAATTATAAAATATTAGATATATTTAAAATCTTGCATTTTGGAAAACTGTGAATGTTTTCACAATATGGAATTTAGGTTGATCGGTAAATTGTCTTGAATCATAAAAGCTTAGGAGAAAGTCATGGCGAATGTGACGGAATATAAAAATTATATTGGTGGCGAATGGGTTAAAACCCGAACCGGGCAAACCTTTGAAAATCGAAACCCTGCCAACACCGATGAGGTTGTCGGCATATTTCAGAAATCCGGATCGGATGATGTCAAAGATGCCATTGCGGCCGCCAAAGATGCCTTTAAAAAATGGCGATTGGTTCCGGCTCCCAAGCGGGGCGAGATTCTGTACCGGATTTCCCAGCGGTTGGTTAAGGAAAAAGAACTGTGCGCCAGGGAAATGACCCGTGAGATGGGCAAAGTTCTCAAAGAAACCAGGGGCGATGTCCAGGAGGCAATTGATCTCGGTTTTTATATGGCCGGTGAGGGACGCCGATTGCTTGGGGTGACAACCCCTTCCGAAATGCCCAATAAATTCCAGATGTGTATCCGTCAACCCAAAGGTGTTTGCGGATTGATTACCCCGTGGAATTTCCCCATGGCCATTCCCTCGTGGAAAATGATGCCGGCGTTGGTGGCAGGGAATACGGTAGTGATAAAGCCGGCCACGGATACTCCTCTTTCGGTTTTCAACTATGTCAGGATTATGGAAGAAGAAGGCCTGCCGGGCGGGGTCGTTAATATCGTAACCGGTTCCGGCGGTGCGGTTGGTAATCCCCTGATGACTCATAAAGACGTCGCTGTGATTAGTTTCACCGGCTCCACGGAAGTGGGCCGAAAGGTTTCCGAAGCCTGCGCCACTGATTTCCGTGGTTGTCACCTGGAAATGGGCGGCAAGAATTGTATTCTTGTTATGGATGATGCCAATGTCGATCTGGCTGTCGATGGAGCTCTATGGGGCGCTTTCGGGACCACCGGTCAACGTTGCACAGCCTCTTCGCGCCTGATTGTCCACAAGGCGGTAATAAAGCAATTCACCGAGAAACTGGTGGCCCGGGCCAGAACCCTGAAAGTCGGCAACGGTCTGGATGAGTCGGTCGATATGGGGCCGGCGATCAATGAAAGCCAGATGAAGACGGTTTTAGATTATATTGAGATTGGCAAGAAAGAAGGTGGCAAAGTCCTTTGCGGCGGTGATCGTCTAACCGGCGGCGATTACGATAAAGGCTACTTTACCATGCCAACGGTTTTCGGCGATATCACTCCCGATATGACCATCTTCAAAGAGGAAATATTCGGTTCGGTGACCTCGATTACCGAATGCGGATCGCTTCAGGAAGGGATAGAACTGTGTAATAAAACCGTGTATGGTTTGTCCGGTTCAATTTATACTCAGGATGTGAACAAAGCCTTCACGGCCATGCGGGATGTTTACACCGGCATTTTCTATGTCAACGCCCCTACTATCGGGGCCGAGGTCCATCTCCCGTTCGGCGGTGTGAAGGAAACCGGTAACGGTCATCGCGAGGCGGGTATTGCGGGCCTGGATGTCTTTACTGAATGGAAGTCAATCTATGTCGATTTTTCCGGGACTATCCAGAGAGCCCAGATTGATAATAACTGATCTGATGATATATAGTGATTATTCCCGATGTGACCGTTGTCTCGGGTGATTGAGAAGGAGACTAAGTAGTGGACAGAAAGAAAATCATTATTATGGGAGCCGCGGGAAGGGATTTTCATAACTTCAATTGCCTGTATCGCAATAATAAAGCGGTCGAAGTGGTGGCTTTTACAGCGACCCAGATTCCGGAAATTGAAGGGCGGGTTTACCCGAAATCGCTGGCCGGTCCGCTGTATCCAGGGGGAATTCCAATTCATCCTGAGGAAGAACTGCTGAGCCTGATCCAGAAACACCATGTTGATGAAGTGGTCTTTTCTTACTCCGATGTTCCCTATGAATATGTTATGGATAAAGCGGCTTATGTCATTGCCTGCGGTGCCCGCTTCGCGATGGAGGGTGGCGCCCCGACCATGATCAAGTCGATTAAACCGGTGGTGTCGGTCTGCGCCGTGAGAACCGGTTGCGGAAAATCCCAGACCACTCGTCGCGTGGCCGAAGCCCTGATCGAGATGGGCAAAAAAGTCGTAGCCATTCGTCACCCCATGCCCTATGGTGATCTGGCCAAACAGGCTTGTCAGCGGTTTGCTTCCCTGGCCGACCTCAAAAAACACAAATGCACCATTGAGGAAATGGAAGAATATGAGCCTCATATCAACCGCGATATCGTTGTTTATGCCGGGGTCGATTATGAAATGATCATCCGCGAGGCCGAAAAAGAGGCCGATATTATCCTCTGGGATGGTGGCAACAACGATATGCCTTTCTATCAATCCGATCTCTCGATTGTCGTTGTCGATCCACATCGCCCGGGACATGAAATCAATTATTATCCGGGACAGAGTAATTTTCTGCTGGCTGATGTGATCGTCATCAATAAAATCGATACCGCCCCCATGGACGGCATCAATGAAGTTCGCCGAAATATTGGCTATTATAATCCCGAAGCTATTGTGGTTGACGGTGCCTCACCCGTGGTGGTGGAAAATCCCGAGGCTATCCGGGGCAAGAAAGTTCTGGTGATCGAAGACGGCCCGACAACAACTCACGGTGAGATGGCTTACGGGGCCGGTATGGTGGCGGCGGCAAAATTCGGTGCCGCCGAGACAGTTGACCCCCGTCCCTACACGGTTGGATCGATTTCGGACACGTTCAAGAAATACCCGGAAATTGGGACCCTGCTTCCAGCCATGGGCTATTTCGGAAAACAGCTTGCAGATCTTGAGAAAACCATCGAGAAAACCAAATGCGATACCGTTCTGATTGCCACCCCGATCGATTTACGCCGGGTGATTAATATTAAGAAGCCTTCGGTTCGGGTATCGTACGATCTTCAGGAAATCGGACAGCCAACGCTGAAGGATATTCTTGAAAGTTTTTTCCGGAAACCAGCCGGGAAAAGCAAAGGCAAGTCTAAAAAGTAATTTATGACCGCTTTGAATGGCAAGACGGCAGTTATTGCACTGGGCGGTAATGCCATCACTCTTCCGGGAGTGGAGGACACCATTGCCAACCAGTTTGCCAATACCCGCGCATCTCTGGACGGTATCGTGGAGCTGGCCAGGATGGGGTATAAGCTGGTCATTACGCATGGAAACGGCCCGCAGGTCGGTAATGCCATCCTGCGGGTGGAATTGGCCCGCGGCAAAGCGCCCATTTTGCCGCTGGGAATTTGTGTTGCGGATACCGAGGGCGGTATGGGGTACATGATCGAACAGTCGCTTCAGAATCGGTTGAAAAAAGAGAACGTCAATCGTCAGGTGGTAACAGTTATAACGCAGGTTTTGGTAGACCAAAACGATCCCCAGATCGCCGACCCGACCAAATATATCGGCCAGTTTTATTCCGAGGCGGAAGCAAAAGGCTTTGCCTCGGAGAGGGGCTGGGTGGTGAAAAAAGATGCCAACCGGGGATGGCGCCGGGTGGTTCCTTCGCCTCTTCCGATTTCGGTCGTGGAATCGACAACAATCAAAACCCTCGTCGATCGCGGAACAATTGTCATCGCCGCCGGGGGCGGAGGGATCCCAGTATATATTGATGATAAGGGCAATCTGGAAGGGATTGATGCCGTGATCGACAAGGATCTGGCCTCAGCCGTTCTTGGCAAGGAAATCGAATCCGAAATCCTGATGATTTTGACATCAGTGGAAAAAGTCGCATTGAACTACGGCGAAACCAATGAGACGTTACTTGATCGTATGACGGTTTCAGAGACGCTCAAGTTTCTAAGAAAAGGACACTTCCCGCCGGGTTCGATGGGACCGAAAATTTCGGCGGCCATTCAGTTTTTGCAGAATGGCGGTAAAGAGGTTATTATAACTTCCTTTAAAAATGCCGGACGGGCGCTGGTGGATGGCACCGTCGGCACGAGGATACTGCCTGATTAATTATGTGCAGAATCTCGCAAGAAGCCATCTCGGCAATTTTGAAAAAAGGTAAAATATACGAGGTCGGTGGAGCGGTGCGCGATCGCCTGCTCGGACGAAAAATCGATGTTAAGGACCGCGACTATCTGGTTTGCGGGATACCGTACGGGGAATTGTCGGATATCCTGAAAAAACACGGACAGGTCGATCTTGTAGGGCGGTCATTCGGTGTGATAAAATTCACCCAGTTTCGCGATGATCGCAAATATACTTTTGATGTGGCCCTGCCGCGCAAGGAATTTTCGACCGGTGTCGGGCATCGCGAGTTCTCGGTGGAATTCGATCCGGCCCTGAAAGTAGAGAATGATCTCCTGCGCCGCGATTTTACCATTAATGCCATGGCTGTGGCGCTCGACAGCAGCGAGTTTGTCGATCCATTCGACGGCCGTCGTGATCTGAGTAAAAGAATTATCCGTATGGTTTCCCCGGAGTCTTTCCCCGAGGATCCCCTGCGGATGCTTCGTGCCATTCAATTCGCCGCCCGATTCGAATTTACCATAGAACCGGAAACATTCAGGGCCATTATCCGGCACAGCGGCTTGATCAAATCCGTTTCACCGGAACGAATCAGCGAGGAATTGAATAAACTTCTGGTTCTGGCGGATCGACCCTCGATCGGTTTTCGACTGATGCATGAAACCGGATTGTTAAAACAGATTCTGCCCGAGATGGAAGAGATGGTGAATGTTCATCAACCGGGAGGCTACCATAAGTACGACGTTTTTGAGCATACTCTCCACACTGTCGATGCCGCGCCGAAGGTTTTACAGATTCGCCTTGCGGCGCTTTTTCATGATATCGCCAAACCCCAGACTAAAAGAGCCCTTGAAGAAGAAGGCAAGGCAACTTTTTACGGCCATGAGAAAATCGGAGCCAGAACGGCTTTGAGAGTGATGAAACGGCTGCGCTATTCCAATGATATGATCCGGGCTGTAGTTATTCTGGTGGACAAACATATGTTCACCACCGCCGTGACCGATAAAGGGATGCGGCGCCTGATTAGGCGGGTCGGTCAGGATCTCATTTTTAATTTATTGGATTTAAGACGGGCCGATGTCGTGGCGCAGGGAATGGGCGGACAAACCGATGATGTCGATGAATTTGAACGGCAAATCCGCGATGAACTTGAAAGAAAACCCCCGTTTTCGATTAAAGACTTGGTCATTAATGGTCATGATCTCATGAGTGTCTTTAATCTTCCCCAATCGGCTATAATCGGTGAGGTGTTAAATTACCTTCTGGAAAAAGTGCTGGATGATCCGGGTGATAATGAAAGAGAAAAATTACTGGCTTTCGCCCGGTTGTACCTGGAAAGCAGAAAACAAGAAAATAAACCATAAATTAAACAGCTGGAGATGGCTTTATGAAGATACACGAGTATCAAGCCAAAGAGATTTTCGCATCGGCCGGTATTCCGGTTCCCAGGGGAAAGGTCGCAACCAATCCTATGGAGGTGGTTCAGATTGCCGAGGAAATCGGTCGACCGGTTATGGTCAAGGCCCAGGTTCATGTCGGCGGACGGGGTAAGGCCGGGGGCGTTAAATACGCCGAGAATGTGGAAACAGCCCGGGTTTTGGGGCAGAAGATTCTGGGAATGGATATTAAGGGACTTAAGGTTGAGAAAGTCCTGGTAACTGAAGCGGCGGATATTGTCAGTGAATCCTATGTCGGGATCGTTATTGATCGTGCCTCAAAGGCTCCGGTTATCATGGTTTCCCCCGCCGGCGGTATTGATATCGAGGAAGTGGCCGCCAAAACACCGGAGAAAATACATAAACTGGCTGTCGATCCGATCATGGGGCTGAAGGCTTACCAGGCCCGAGATCTGGCCGCCAGGCTGTATAAGGATATCAAACAGGTCCGTCAGGCCGCGGATATTCTGATGAAATTGTATGATACTTACTGGAAAATCGATGCCTCTCTGGTGGAAATCAATCCCCTGATTACTACGCCTCAGGGCGATGTGGTGGCGATTGATGCCAAAATAAATATTGATGATAATGGTCTTTTTCGGCAGAAAGAGATCGAAACCCTCCGGGATCTGTCGGCCGAGGACCCGGCCGAAATGGAAGCCCGCGAGGGCGATCTGTCATTTGTCAAGTTGAGTGGTAATATCGGTTGTATGGTCAACGGCGCCGGTCTGGCCATGGCAACCATGGATCTGGTCAAGCACCACGGTGGCGATCCGGCCAATTTCCTTGATATCGGCGGTTCCTCGAATCCCCGGAAGGTCCTGACGGCGATGCGGATTATTCTCCGCGATCCGCATGTTCGGGCGATTCTGATAAACATATTCGGCGGGATTACCCGTTGCGACGATGTGGCCAACGGAATTGTCATGGCCGTTGAGGAATTGAAACCGGAGGTACCAATTGTTGTTCGTCTGACCGGTACCAATGAAGAAGAGGCCAAAAAGATTCTCGGATCGGTGACCTCGGTGAAATTGGAACACGGCGACTCGCTTGATGAAGTCGTTAAAAAAGCCATTGCGCTGGGCGAAGCGGAAATTCCCGTTTAAGGAGACCATCATGAGTATCTTAATTAATAAAAAGACAAAAGTTATTGTCCAGGGTATTACCGGGCGTGATGGATCATTCCACGCCGAGCAAATGAAAAAATACGGCACCAATGTGGTCGGCGGAGTCACCCCCGGTAAGGGTGGCACCAAGGTGGCCGGGATACCGGTCTTCGATTCCGTGGCTAAGGCTGTGGCGGTCACCAAGGCCAACACTTCGGTTATTTATGTTCCACCGATATTTGCCGTTGATGCCGTATATGAAGCAGTCGATGCCGGTATTAAATTGGTGGTCTGTATCACCGAGGGTGTTCCCGCCAACGATATGCTGAAAGTGTATAAGTATGTGAAGGAAAAAGGGGCGCGGATGATCGGACCCAACTGCCCCGGTTTAATTTCCCCGGATCAGTCAAAGGTTGGGATTATGCCGGGAAATATCTGCAAAAAAGGCTCGATCGGGGTTGTGTCGCGCTCCGGCACGCTTACTTATGAGGCCATCTGGGCCCTGACCTGCGCCGGTATGGGTCAAACGACCTGTATCGGTATCGGCGGGGACCAGATTATCGGAACCAATTTTATCGATGTTCTGGCAATGTTTGAGGAAGACAAGGCCACCAAAGGAGTGGTTATGATAGGAGAAATTGGCGGCTCCGATGAGGAAGAGGCGGCCAGGTTTATCAAGAAAAATATGTCCAAACCGGTGGTCGGATTTATTGCTGGTCGGGCGGCTCCGCCCGGGAAGCGGATGGGTCATGCTGGTGCAATCATCTCAGGTGGTTCCGGCACAGCCTCGGAAAAAGTGGAAGCTCTCAATAAGGTCGGGATTCCGGTGGCTGTTTCACCGACCCAGATTCCGGAGTTGATGAAGGAAAAACTGACCAAAATCAAATTAGCGGGAAAAGCCACAGCCGGAAAAAAGACACTGGCCGCAAAAAAAGCCGCGGCCGGGAAAAAAAGCAAAGCCAAAAAACCTGCCGCCCCCAAAGGCGGAAGAGACAAAAAGAAAAAAGCACCGGCCAAAAAGACCGGGGGAAAACGTAAAAAATAATACATATTTTGCGGCGATTTGATTATCTCCGAAGGAGAAAGATAATGACTGATAATGAACCGAAGCCTGTTGATTCCGCTGAGGAACCCAAAGAGGCAGAGGCCGGCAATGAGCCGAAGAAGAAAAAATATGTATATGACGGGAAGACTCCTCCCCTGAATATATTTCTTCACTGGTGCAAGGCATGTAACTTATGCATTGCCTTTTGTCCCCATAAAGTTCTGGAACCGGACCGTGACGGCAAACCGATGCTGGCTCACCCTGAGAAATGCACCCAATGCGCCATTTGCTGGCTGCATTGTCCGGATTTTGCCATAACCTCCAATTATAAGTGAGGGAGTTGAAGATGAAGAATAATACTGGAAATGCCAGACTGCTACAGGGTAATGAGGCCTGTGTTTTGGGGGCGCTTTATGCCGGAGTTCGTTTTTTTGCCGGTTATCCCATCACTCCTTCAACGGAAATCGCCGAGGGAATGGCCCGGGAACTGCCCAAAATCGGCGGTAAATTCATTCAGATGGAAGATGAAATTGCCTCCATCGCGGCCGTAATTGGGGCCTCCAATACCGGCTGTAAATCCATGACAGCAACCTCAGGACCGGGGTTTTCCCTGATGCAGGAAAATATCGGCTATGCTTATATTACCGAATCCCCGTGTGTGATTGTTGATGTTCAACGAGGCGGCCCCTCAACCGGACTGCCGACCAAGATATCCCAGTCCGATACCATGCAGGCCCGATGGGGTACCCATGGCGATTATACCGCCATCGCCCTGGCCCCCTCAACCGTTAAGGAATGTTTCGAAGAAACCGTTCGGGCGGTTAATCTTTCGGAACGATTTCGAACGCCGGTTACGGTTCTGGCGGATGAGGTTCTGGGCCATATGCGTGAGATGATGATCGTTCCGGCCAAAGGCGAACTGGAAACAATCGAAAGACACAAACCAGATGTTCCCAGTGACTGGTATCGGCATTTTGAAATTACACCCAGTTTTGTTAGTCCGATGGCCTCATTCGGTGACGGCTATCGGTACAATGTAACCGGCTTGATCCACGATCAGGATGGTTTTCCGACCGCCAATCCGAATGAAATAAAAGACAAGCTGGACAAACTGAGAAAGAAAATTGAACGTTATACGGATGAGATTTTTAAAATTCGGACTGACATGATGGATGATGCTCATATCGCCATCGTATCCTATGGTACCGTATCGCGAAGCGCCCGACAGGCGATTAAAATCGCCCGCGAGCGCCGTATCAAGGTCGGGGCCATTCAATTATTGACACTCTGGCCGTTTCCGGATCTCAAGTTGCGGGAAATGTTCGGGGGCATTCGCAAGATTATCGTGGCCGAGTTGAATATGGGTCAACTGGTAAATGAAATTAAAAGAATTGCTCCCCGACATGTCGAGGTCCATTCTTTGCAGAGGTACGACGGCGAAGTTATGGCGCCGCAGCAGATTCTTGATAAAATTAGAGAGGTGAAGTGATGGATAAAATAGCCCATGAATCGGATGTCACTCATCACTATCTGAGACCCAAAAAGAAATTTCCCAATGTCTGGTGCGCCGGTTGCGGGAACGGAATCGTCATGGGGGCCCTGATTCGCTCCATTGACCGTCTGGGTCTTGATAAAGATGAAGTGGTGGTTGTTTCCGGAATCGGGTGTTCCAGCCGCATGCCGGTCTATCTTGATTTCGGGACTTTGCATACTACCCACGGGCGGGCTCTGCCATTCGCCACCGGAGTTAAAATCGCCAAACCCAATATGAAGGTGATCGTCATCACTGGGGACGGTGATGCTCTGGCAATCGGCGGTAATCATTTTATTCATGCCTGCCGGAGAAATATCGATATCACGACGATTTTGATTAATAATAAAATATATGGAATGACAGGGGGGCAATTCGCTCCGACCACGCCGGGAGGATCCTTTGCCACCACCGCACCTTATGGCAACTACGAAAAGCAATTCGATGCCGTCAAACTGGCCATCGGCGCCGGAGCATCATATGTGGCCCGCGGAACGGTTTATCATGTGCAGCAGTTGGAAAAATTAATCGAAGGGGCTATCATGAAAAAGGGTTTTGCCCTGGTTGATACATATTCCAACTGCCATACCTATTACGGCCGGTTCAACAAGGAAGGCGATGCTGTGGCTATGCTGGATTGGTTCAAGAAACATGCCGTACCGATAAATGTGGCCCAGAAATTACCGCCGGAAAAACTGGAAGGCAAATTCGTTACCGGACTTATTCATGAGACCAATGCTACCGAATTCTGTGAAGAATATGCCATGCTGGTCGAACGGTTGGCGGCCAAGGAGTCTTGATTATGAAAGCATCGAATATGAAAAGAGAAAAAGAAATTAAAAACACTGATGATCGTTTTGAAATCCGGTTATCCGGATCGGGCGGTCAGGGATTGATCCTGGCCGGTGTTATTCTGGCCACCGCGATTGGAGTGGGAGACGGAAAAAACGCCGTGCAGACCCAGTCCTACGGTCCGGAGGCCCGCGGCGGGGCCAGCCGTGCCGATGTTGTTATTTCAGATGGTGAGATATATTACCCTAAGACAATGAAACTTGATCTCCTGCTGGCTCTTACCCAGGAAGCCTGTGATAAATACTATCCCGACATGAAAGAAGGCGGCATTCTGGTGGTCGATTCGACTCTGGTAACCCAGGTTCCGACCAAGAAGTATTATGGTTTTCCTTTTGTCCGATTGGCTCGGGAGGAGATCGGACATGTTATGGTGGCCAATGTCATCGCTCTGGGAGCCATCACCGAATTGACCGGTATTGTGAGTAAAGAATCGGTTAAGAAAGCGGTGCTTGATCGCGCTCCCCGGGGAACCGAGGAGAAAAATACCAAAGCTCTCGAGCTCGGATTCAAAATCGCCCGCAATGCCATGAAAGGCTGTTGAGATAACATGATATCCAATCCGGAAAAAACCTTGTTAATTGTCAAACCGGATGCAGTGGAAAGACGGCTAATTGGGCATATTGTCAGCCGCCTGGAACGGGCGGGATTTAAAATCCGCGGTTTGAAGATGGAAACCTTGACGATCGATAAAGCAAGGAATTTCTACGCCGTCCATAAAGAGCGTCCTTTTTACAGCGATCTGATTGAATTCATGACATCGGGGCCGGTAGTGCCAATATTGCTTGAAAAAGAGAATGCCGTGACTGATTTGCGAACGTTGATCGGAGACACCGATCCGGCCCGGGCCGATTGCGGAACCCTGCGACAGGAGATCGCTCTGGATATACAACGTAACTCGGTTCATGCCTCCGATTCATCCGAAAATGCTACCGGTGAGATAGCCTTTTTCTTTGGTTGAGGAATGAGGATTTTTATCAACTATGGCGACCGACGATTGCGTCTTGAAATACCGGATAATGGCAATTTCGATGAATTCCATAATCCGATATCTGATATATCTATTGGGTATGATGAATTCATCGCCGCGGTGGAATCCGGCGAGCGGGACTTATTCTCTGTTTCCGGCGTTGATTTATTTATAATCAACGATGCCTATCGGCCGACACCATCGGCCAAAATACTGAAATGGCTGGATGAAGCAGATCGCTTAAACAGCCACGCCCGGATAATAATTGCCACCGGTTGTCATGGTAAACCAACCGATAAGCAATTAGAAATTACTCTCGGTGCCTTATACGAGCGTTTCAAGGAACGAGTCTTGATCCATGATGCTCATGATATCCAAAACATGGTAACAGTGGGACAGGATTCAGGCGGAGAACCGATCCGGCTCAATCGGACTGTGATTGAAGCCCGGCGCATCGCGGTTATCGGCTCGGTAGAACCACACTACTTCGCCGGTTTTACCGGTGGACGTAAATCAATCTTCCCCGGTCTATGTGACTATGAAACCACCGTACGGAATCACAACCGGGCGATCAGCTTCGAGGCCATGCCGATGAAACTCGATGGTAATCCGATCGAAGAACATTTGCGGACACTCATGAGATTAATAACCGGTGATAATATCTTCAGTATACAGCTGGTAGCCGGTGACGGAGGCAAATTGCAGGCGGTATTCTGCGGCCAATTGGATGATTCCTTCCGAAAGGCCGTGCAGTGTTCGATCGGGATTTTCGGCCATAAAATAAATCGGAAATATGATTTATTGCTGGCTGAAGTGGCTCCGCCACTCGACAGTAATCTATACCAGTTACAGAAATCACTCGAAAATTGCCAGCCGGCTGTTACGGACAATGGCACGGTAATTATCTTCTCGCCATGCCGTGAGGGAATTGGATCGAATGATTTCTACCGTTTGGCCGAGGAGTGGGCGCCCGATAAATCGATCATGCCGGGAGATGAATCATCATTCGGTCGGCATAAAGTTTACCGGGTTTATCAAATCGGGAGACGGATCAATGTCTGGCTATACTCGGAATTGGAAAATGGAGTCTCCGATGTCGTTTACTTTAAAACCATCCGGGAGCCGCAAAAAGTAATCGACGATCTTGGGGAAAATAACGCATTATTGAGAACCGCATTGGTACATGATGCGGGTCATACTGTTCTTGTAAATTAGCGGGACCTTGTTAATATTAAAAAAACAAATGGAGGAGTAATGAACAAGAAGATTGCCGTTATCGGAGCTGGAAACGTTGGCGCCAGTTGCGCGCAGTATCTGGCCGAGGCCAACATCGGCGATGTCGTCATGATCGACATTATTGAAGGCATGCCTCAAGGCAAAGCTCTGGATTTGATTCAGGCTGGGCCGGTTCGGGGTTATAACTGCATGATTACGGGGAGTAACAACTACAAAGATATCAAGGGCGCTGATCTGGTTATTATGACGGCCGGTTTGGCCCGTAAACCGGGAATGTCGCGCGAGGATCTTCTTAATATGAACGCCAAAATCGTCGAGACAGCGGCGGTAAATATTAAGAAATATGCTCCCAAGTCGTTTGTCGTGGTGGTTTCCAACCCACTCGACATTATGACTTACCACATGATGAAAGTGACCGGTTTCCCGACGCATCGCGTCTGCGGTCAGGCCGGTATTCTCGATTCGACCCGGTTTCGAGCCTTCGTGGCTATGGAACTGGGTGTGGCCATGGCTGAAGTGCAGGCGATGGTTCTGGGCGGTCACGGCGATACCATGGTACCGCTTCCGCGCTATACCACGGTCGCCGGAATCCCCATCGGGGAATTGATTCCGACCAAACGGATCAAGGAAATTTCCGAGCGGACGCGTATGGGCGGCGGAGAAATCGTTAAACTGCTTAAGTCCGGATCGGCCTATTATGCACCGGCGGCGGCCTCGGTCGATATGGCCCGCGCCATTTTGCTCGATGAAAAACGCGTCTTTCCGTGTTCGGCCTACCTGACCGGTCAATACGGCATTAAAGATATTTATATCGGCGTCCCGGTGGTGCTGGGAGGTAACGGGGTCGAGAAGATTCTTGAACTCAAATTGAACAAGACAGAAGCCAAGGAACTTCAGACATCGGCCGGTAAGTACAGGGGTGTTCTTAAAGAAATCGGCTATTAATGGAGGAAGAACGTGACACCTAAATTCAAGCATATTGAAATTCCCAAAGATGGGCAGCGGATAACCATCAAAAAGAAAAAGCTGGTTATTCCTGATAAGCCTATCATTCCCGTAATCGAGGGCGATGGAATCGGCCGCGATATTATGAAAGCCACCCGGAGAGTGGTTGATGCGGCGGTTCAGAAAGCCTACAAGGGCAAGAAGAAGATCGCCTGGATGGATGTTTACGCCGGCGAAAACGCCAACAAGTTGTACAAAGAATGGCTGCCGCAGGAGACTTTCGACGCCATCAGTTACTACTATGTGGCTCTCAAGGGCCCTCTCACGACGCCGATCGGAGGCGGTTTCCGGTCGCTCAACGTGACCCTTCGCCAGGTGCTCAATCTTTATGCCTGCGTCCGCCCGGTGCGCTATTTCCAGGGAGTCCCATCGCCGGTAACCAATCCCGAGAAAATGGATATCGTCATTTTCCGTGAGAACACCGAGGATGTGTACGCCGGAATCGAATGGAAGAAAGGCACCAAAGAGGCCAAACAGGTTATCAGTTTCCTGAACACCAAGATGAAGCGGAATATCCGGACCGATTCGGGGATCGGGATCAAGCCCATTTCGGTTAAAGGGACCAGGCAGTTGGTCCGCAAGGCCATCCAGTACGCCATCGACCGGAAACTCAGATCGGTGACATTGGTTCACAAGGGCAATATCATGAAATACACCGAGGGAGCCTTCCGCGACTGGGGATACAAACTGGCCAAGAGCGTTTTCCCCAGGGTGACCATCACCGAGGACGAACTCTGGAGCAAATACAAGGGCAAACAGCCCAAAGGCAAGATTGTCATCAAAGACCGGATTGCCGATTCCATGTTCCAGCAGATTCTGACCCGGACCGACGAGTACGACGTGCTGGCCACACCCAACCTGAACGGCGATTATCTTTCGGATGCCGCCGCGGCCCAGGTGGGCGGACTGGGTATGGCGCCGGGCGCCAATATCGGCGATTATATCGGCCTGTTCGAGGCGACTCACGGGACGGCCCCGAAATATGCCGACAAGGATATGGTCAATCCCGGATCGCTGATTCTTTCGGCGGTCATGATGCTCGAGTATCTCGGCTGGAACAAGGCCGCCGATATGGTGACCAAATCCGTCGAGACAACCATCAAGAAGAAAACCGTTACCTACGACCTGCATCGGTTGATGAAGGGGGCGAAGAAGGTTTCAACCTCGGAATACGCCACCCAGATCATCAAGAACATGAAGTAGCGTCAGGGTATCTTCGATAATCAACCGCCGGGTTTAAAGCCCGGCGGTTTTTTTTGTGACCGATTCGAGTGTCAGGGACTAAATGGGTTCGTTTCATCCTTCGATAAATTTTTGGTAAATGGGTTCATTTCATCCAATGGAAAATATTTTGATGCGGCGCGATTTTTCGGAAGGCCATAAAATGGGTTCGTTTCCTCAGTAAAAAGTTTTCGATAAAATGGGTTCGTTTCATCCGGCGAGGTGTTTTTATTGCCACGTGGTATTTTTGAGAGGCTATAAAATGGGTTCGTTTTGTCAGTAAAAAGTTTTTTACGAGATTCGGTACATAGACGGCAGGGAATTTGATGGAGAATATTATGGTGGTACGGGTTTTCATATAAATCGGGGGAGGGAATGTATTAAGGGCAAAGTAGTGGAGAAAATGAAAGGGGGGATGTTGTTA
>JAFGTT010000012.1 GCA_016933955.1 Candidatus Zixiibacteriota bacterium | reverse complement strand
CGCCTGCGGCATAAATGCCTCCGGCGGATCCACCCCTCTCAAGAGGGGATAATTAGGATGGATTCCCGATCAGGTCGGGAATGACAAAAAAGAGTGTCGGGAATGACAAAAAAGGGTGTCGGGAATGACGGGATTTTTGGGGGAATGACAGACCTCTTGCGGGGATGACAGGCAAAGGGCTGGAATGACAGGAAGAAAGTGGGTAAGGTAAAAAAGATTTCTGAGGTATATTTAATCTCTTTTATCGAAAACCAAATACACCATAACTGTAAACCAAGTCATGACACAAACTGTAAAGGATCTTATGATACTATACAGAGGGCGTCTACCGCGCACAATATAGTAAGAAGCGCACCCCTGACCTACTTAACTCATTCGATAATTCCCACGTCTGAAGACATGGGCCACCCGTCAGTGTCGAAGAAAAGGCCCACACCCGGAATTCTCTATGTTTATTAAAACAGACACAAAAACCGTATGGGCGAATTGAAAAATAGTAACTTTTTCAACAATCCCCAAGGGGGGCGGCACCGGAACCGTGGGATGTTATTTAATGCCCCGGCCGATGCGGTATTTCGCGTTGTTCCATGACAATCGGAAAGGGGCGGGTCGGTATGGGGATTGTCCCATAGATTTGGCCTGTCAATCAAGTCGCATGGTGCCTGATTTGGCTGTATAAGATGCAACCGAACAACAGATTAGGTGTTTGGGGCGAGACGCGGGCGCGCCCGGCACCGGACTTGCATAAAAGCCCAACATGTTCAATCGGAAAATGTTTCCATAAGGAGAACAGGTGGAAGTCAGATTTACATTAACAATGGAAGATGCGGTGGTTGAGGGTCAGAAGATCGACCGGGTGATTATCGACTGGATTGATGAAACCAGCTATGACAGCCTGCTCGAAATTTCCCATGACTGGCTCACCACACGGGAGAGCCTGGCCGGGAAGATGCATGGTCTCGAAAATGTGAGAGAGATGTCCCTGGCGATGGAAGCCACCTGACGAATTATAAAAAAATCTCTGTTTGCCCCTGTTGCTAAAGCCCCGTCAAACCCCATCATGGCGGGGCTCTCTTATTGCCCGCCGGTCATTTTTTCGATTTCCTCGAGAAGAACCTGTTCGAGCTGGTGTTCGGGGACCTTGCGGATGATTCGACCGCCCTTGAAAAGTAGTCCCAAACCATCACCCCCCGCGATTCCGATATCCGCTACGGCCGCCTCGCCGGGACCATTGACCACACAACCCATCACGGCCACTTTCAAAGGCGTTTTATAATGCCGGGTCTTTTGTTCGATAGACTGCGCCAGGGCAATCAGGTCGATCTGGCATCGGCCGCAGGTGGGGCAGGAAATAACATCGACACCGTCTTTTTTTAATTCCAGTGATTTGAGGATGGCTTTGCCGACACGGATTTCCTCGACCGGGTCGGCGGTGAGAGATACCCGCAGGGTGTCGCCTATCCCGGCCAAAAGTAAAGCCCCGATACCGATGGCGGATTTGATGGTGCCGGTCTGAAGGGTGCCCGATTCGGTAATACCAAGATGGAACGGGTAGTCGATCTTCTCGGCCAGCATCAGGTGGGCGCGGTAGGTGGTGATAACCGAGGAAGATTTTAAGGCGACGACAATATCTTGGAAATCCCTTTCGGCCAGGATTTCGATCTGGCGGAGGGCCGCGGTAACGAAAGCCTCGGGGTCGTCATGGCCGTACCGCTCGGTCAGGTCTTTGGGAAGAGAACCGGAGTTAACCCCGACCCGGATAGGGATACCGGCGTCTTTAGCGGCTTTGACCACCTCGCGGACTTTCCAATCCTCGCCGATATTACCGGGATTGATCCTGATTTTATCGACTCCGCCGGCAATAGCCTTGAGAGCCAATTTGTATTTGAAATGAATATCGGCCACCAGAGGGATATTGATCCGGGCTTTGATTTCGTGGAGTTTCGCGGCCGCATCATCATCGAGCACCGCCACCCGGATTATCTCGCATCCGGCCTGCTCAAGCTGTTTGATCTGGGCCACGGTGGCGGCGACATCGCGGGTATCGGTATTGGTCATCGACTGCACGCTGACCGGAAAACCGCCACCGATGATAACATTGCCGACCTTGACGGCCCGGCTTTTCCTCCGGGCGGGAGTGAATGAAGGTTCCATATATTCCTTGACCCCGATAGTTATGACCGGTAATTTATACAGTTTACCGATTATATCAACTGAAAGTTGGGAAAATGAATTACTTCCGCATAATACTCGTAATCGCGATTATCGCGCTTCTGGTTGTCGGATATCACTGGATTAAAGATAAGAGGGCGGCCTGGCGTGAACAGGAGTTGTTCAAGTATGCCGAGGTTATAACCGAGATCGGGATTGCGGCCGAATATAATCGGGGCAGCAACCAGGATTTTCTGGCCGCGCGGGATTCGATTCTGGAGGCATATAACCTAACGTCCGACAGTATGGCGATTTTCAGGACACGGATGGAGGGCAAGCAGGCCGAGTGGCTGAGGGTCTGGGAACTGGTGGACAGCCTGACATCGGTGCGGGTAGGCCAGGAAATGAACGAACTTCGGCAAAATAAAGACCATATGATGGAATGATACAGGGAGCCGAGAATTTTATCCGGAGAATCGAATATTCTAAATTCAGCTAAGAGGTCTGGAAGGCATCGGGGAAATGTTCCAGCCGGCCTTCGAAAAAAGTAATCAGGTCAAACCGAAAGTCAAAATCCTGTAAATTTTTTTCGAGAATATACTGGCGGGCGGCGGAAATCAGGTTCTCCTGTTTTTTACGATCCACCCATTCGGCCGGGTGGCCATATCTATCGGTCAGACCGGCTTTAACCTCGACAAAGACGATTAATCTGTCATGAACGGCGATAAGGTCGATTTCTTTATGACCTGCCTGCCAGTTACGCTCGAGAATCCGGAAACCACGGAAAATAAGAAACTGTTCGGCCTGCCACTCATAGCGGCGGCCTTTTTGACGCTGATTATGTTTCGGATCGGAATTCAATTTCAGATATCAACCTACGGTCTGTTCCAGGATTTCCATGACCGGTTTGAAACTTTTCCGGTGAATTTCGGTCGGGCCGTACTGCCGCAATTCATCGAGATGCTTTTTAGTGGGGTAACCGCGGTGGCAGGCGAACGAGAATTCGGGATAGCGCTCGTCGTATTTATCCATAATCCGGTCCCTTGTGACTTTGGCGATAATCGAAGCGGCCGAGACCGATTTACAGAGAGCGTCGCCGCCGGCGACAGCCAGCTGGGGAATATCGAGATTAGGGATGGCACTGGTGCCATCGACCACGACCAGTTCCGGTTTTTGTTCCAGGGAGCTGACGGCTTTACGCATGGCCAGCAAGGCGGCCCGAAGAATATTAATTTTATCGATCGTTTCGTTGTCGATAATTCCGACGGCGCAGAAGGCCCCGGAGGCGGCAATTTCATCGAAAAGTTCATCACGGCGCCGGGCACTCAGTTTTTTGGAATCATCGACACCCTCGATTTCCAGTCCGACCGGGAGAATCACGGCGGCGGCGACCACCGGTCCGGCCAGAGGTCCGCGCCCGGCCTCATCGACCCCTGCGATATATCGGTACCCCTTTTCATGGAGGCTGGCCTCAAGCCGCGACATATCCGGCAGAAGCCGGGTGAGGCGGTCGAGTTTTAAAATAGTCGATCTTTGTGTCATGACAACTTCCCCTCGGCGCGTGGTTTAAGTCAAATCGGGGGCCTTTTGTTTGTATCGGCGGCCGATGACCGATTTATAAATATTTTATAATTTAAATGCAATTGTTAAAAAATACCCGGGCCGGTTTGACAAAAAAATATTGAAGGCGTATTTTATTTATAAGTCTGTAATGAGGAAGATTAGGAGGAGGGAGTTATGCGATTAATCAAAATTCTGGCGGTTTTTTTACTGCCGGTCGTTTTGCTGGTGCCAAGCGGGTGCGGTGATTCGGACAATCCGATTAAAGTCGGCCTGCCCGGAAACAATCCGGATCCGTGGGCCGGTCTTCCGGCCATCACCCCGGAAATGGTGGCCAATGCTGATTTCGACAACAGCGAACCGGGATTGATGGCCCTTTGGTACGGCGATGAACTTCTGGCCAGCGGGGCTCTATTTGCCCGCTTTCGCGACCGGCTGAAAGAGGTTCGCGAAACCTACGGCGGTTCGATTCCAGAAGCCAATATTACCTTTCAATTCCCCTATAAGGTGGGGAAACTGCTGATTCAGTTATCCGAGGAGGCGGCGGCGGAATTTCGGGCCGGAACATACACCGAATGGGATTCACTCAATACCCTGTTCGGAGTGACCTCGATCGACACCTCGGTACTTTTCACGGACTGCAATTGTGTTTCGTTGCATTTCAAGGGCCAGCTTCACCCGAAATACCTGGCCGAATATTATCGCCCGCTTGCGGGGGTTATACTATGCGAGCCCAACGGCTATGGCGGTGACTGGAGCAATATGTATCCGTGGCTGGTCGAGGGGAAAGTGACCTTTCTGGCCCGGGACGCCTGGGGCGATTGCCCGTCGGGTTGCCTGAACAGCCATTTCTTCTATTTTCGGGAGAATGATCAGGGCGGGATGGATTATATCGGGAGCTGGCTGACGGGGTTCGAAGTGGAATCGGAGCCAGAACCGGAATGGTGGGCGGAAGCCCGCGCGGCCTATGATTTCTACCGGTGATATTATTATAGCTCGATGATTTTCCCGGCGCCGCCATCGATATATTTTTTTGGATAGGCTTCTTTTATCTCGGTTTTATGCTGGGTGCAGTGAGTCGGGCAGACGTGAACCAAATCCCGAAGGGCCTCGTAATTTTCAAATCCGTGCAGGCCACCGATCAGGGCGAAGTTTTTACCGTGTTTCCCGGCCGATTTTAAAATATTTTCTACTCCTGAATGAGAACAACCGACCACGGTCACTATACCATGAGCGGTTTTTATTATCAGTGACTGCTCGATTTCTTCCAGCAGGCCGGTCGAGAAAAGATTCTTTTCGATCTGAACCGGGTCTTTAATTCCGACCACCTTCCGGGCATCCGCCGGAGGATCATAATTGGCCGGGATATATAGTCTTACGTCGGGATTCAAGCGGATAAAAGACTGCAATCCGCCGGTATGATCCCAGTGGAGATGCGAAATAAATACGATTTCAATCGATTCCGGTTCGATTTTCAGAGCGGCCATATTTTTGAGGAGAATCCGGCCGTCGGCCCCGGTATCGAAAAGAATACGATGATTGTCGAATTCGACCAGACAGGCGAATCCCCAGTCGGCGATGAGGTCATCGCGGCTGGTTTCATTATCGTAAATCAGTGTGATTTTCATGGCAGGTTAATCCCTGTTTAACATTTAGACGTAAAAATTCAGTCGGGGTTTAAAATATTCCCCAGAAATTTATAAGCCTAATATTGGCTGAAAATGTATAAAAAACCAGTAAATAGTCTATGAAAAGCGGTTGCCTTTTTCGGGATATTTATTACATTATGTGAAAATATTCACTAGTCACGGGAGAGATGAATGGCGGATCTGGCGAGCCTGCAAAAAATGGCGAAGGAGCGGAAAGTCGAGTATATCGATTTGAAATTCAGTGACCTGATCGGGGCCTGGCATCATATTACCATCCCCATCGAAAGTCTCAATGAAGACTTATTCAGGGACGGGGTAGGGGTGGATGGCTCCTCGCTTCCCGGGTTCGCCAAAATCGAAAACGGCGATATGATCGCCCTGCCGGATCCGCAGGCAAATTTTATTGATCCTTTTTTCGATATCCCGACTCTTTCATTTATATGCGATATTATGGCGGTCGATGGCGAGATTGTGCCCTACTCGCGTAATCCCCGGCGGGTACTGCAGTTCGCCGATAAATATCTCAAGACGGTTCTTCCGGGGACCAGGGCGATTCTCGGTCCCGAATTCGAGTTTTACCTGTTCGATTATGTCAAATTCAACCAGGGGCCGGACGAGGGGTACTACTATATCGATTCCGAAGAGGCCGAGTGGAACACCGGGCGCGAGGGCGAGAAAAATCTGGGTTATAAGGTACAGTACAAGGGGGGATATCATGCGGCACCGCCCCTGGATCGGACCTTCAATTTGCGCTCCCAGATCACGACTCTTCTGAAGGGAGTCGGGATCGGTCTGAAATATCATCATCATGAAGTCGGCGGGGCCGGTCAGCATGAAATCGAAATCGCTCTGGACGAGATGACCCGGATTGGCGACCAGACCATGATGATCAAGTATTTCGTCAAGAACCATGTTTTCCGGATGGGCAAATCGGCGACATTTATGCCCAAGCCGCTTTATAACGAGCCGGGATCGGGGATGCATGTGCATCAGTATATTGCCGACCAGGACGGTTCGATTTTCTATGATTCAAAAGGGCCGGCCCGGTTTTCCAAGACGGGGTTGCACTATATCGGCGGGCTGTTGAAACATGCCGCGGCGATCTTCGCTTTCACCGATCCCTCGACCAATTCCTACAAACGGCTGGTGCCGGGATTCGAGGCGCCGGTCTGGGGGACATACTCGGTCGGCAACCGGACAGCCTGTATCCGGATTCCGGGATACCAGCGGAAACCATCGACTCATCGGATGGAATTCCGGCCTCCGGACGCCACCTGCAACCCGTATCTGGCTTATGCCGCGATGCTGATGGCGGGACTGGACGGGATCAAGAACAAGATTGATCCGGGTCAGGCTGTGGACAGGAATTTGACCGATTTGGCCGAGGCGGAGCGCGACCGGATCCCGCTTCTGCCGACCTCGCTGACCAAGGCGCTCAATGCGCTGGAAGAGGATTATGCCTTTTTGCTGGAGGGCGGGGTGTTTACTAAAGATTTGATCGAGGCTTGGATCGGGCTGAAACGGAAAGATGTCGAAGCGATTCGGACCCGGCCGCACCCGTGGGAATTTATGATGTACTACGATAAATAAGTCGGAGTGGAAGTCAGAAAGCGTCAGCTCTTTACATACATTCACATAGAAAAAAACGGCTCCTGAGACGGAGCCGTTTTTTTTGTGGATTGTGCGGGGAATTTCTGCAAATCAACAGCAAATCCCGTCCGAAAATAAAAAATATGGGACTAAGTCCTTAATTTAAAGAGCAATATAGCCAGCCCAACGGGTGAGCATAGTGATAATGTAGTTTGAATGCCGGAGGATTAATTATCTGTACCAATATTTAAAGACGTTGAATACTCAACAGAAAATAAGAAAGGAGACCAGCCGTCGGCCAGTCTCCTTAGAATCAATACCACGCCAGAGTCGGCGCAGGTTTCATTTTATTGCTGTTAGTACAATTTGCGATAGCCGTTGCCGCCGGTGCGGTTACCGCTTTGGGGGCGCGGTTTCGCTTCGTCGACATTCAGCACCCGGCCATTCAGTTCATGGCCATTGAGGCCGCTGACAGCGGCAACAGCCTCGTCCTGTGTTGACATTTCTACAAACGCAAAACCTTTAGGCTCTCCGCTGTACTTGTCCGCAACAATTTTAACACTTGAAACTTCACCAAAACCCTCGAAGGCCTGGCGTAATTGATCTTCTGTCGTATTGAATGACAGGTTTCCTATGTAGATATTCATTCTACACTCCGTAGTTGCTTATCCCGAAGTGAACTGCGCATCGAAAGGGCCAGTTTCTTCAAGATAAAAATAATATTGCGCATGATTGCGCGGTCAATTCGAGATTAAGCTTTAGCGGAGAGTTGTGTATTAGGACAAGACTACGATAAAGGTCCAGCTCAAATTAATTGTAACATTATAAGATACGTCGGGCTTTAATAAAAAGCTATGATTATTTATGCAAAGGACATCTTTTTATTTTTTTGCCTCTCACTTTGGAGCATAAAAGGCATGCATAATACGACGTAAGGCTCTGTTCTGCATGCTATTATGGTTTATTATTTACATCTTTGGTATTATATATAGAAGAGAGGTTACGAATTGGTGCCTTATAGCTTGCTGTGCATAATTATTTCGATACTCCACAAAGCCGCTTATATCCCTGCCTCTTCCGGTTAGTGATAAGGGTGGAAGACTGGTCGGCCGGCCGGGTGGTCCGATCTTTGGGTGGGTCTCTTGTCATGCGCTGGTAGGTATGAAATGTAGGTATTATTCAATAAGGCAAGGGAGCTTCCCGCATCATGGTGTAAGGTGCCCGGCCAATTGCAGTAAGCAGGCTATAATCATTCGATGGGCAGGCTGTACAACCCACTGAGACCCGGCCAATTTTGTCTTGACCACTCTGTCATCTTTGTTATATTGAATTTATAAAGCGTTTTTTTGCCGGGTCATATTTTCATTTTTTCCGGCGGCACTTTTCTGAAAAATCGATTATCTCTTAATTTCATTAAATATAGCAGGAGGGACCGATATGAAACCCTTTGTTTTTTCTCTCGCAATTTTAATATGCCTGGGTTTAAGTCCGGCCATATTGGCCCAGGTGGCAGGGCCGGAGCTTATCAGTCCGGCTAACGGAACTACCGATCTCGAATGCCCCTTTGATTTTATCTGGTCTTCCAATCCGGATGCATATCATTATTCCCTTGAAATTGATACCGTTCCTGATTTCAGTTCTCCTTTCTTACTAAGCTATGGTTTTAACGATACTCTATGGAATTTTCAATGCAGTAACTGGGATAATCTTACTCTATACTGGCGGGTGAGGGCTTTTTTATTATCCGGGCCCACTACAGATTGGAGCGAAACCTGGTCATTTACAATTTTCGACAGGCGACCGATTTTACAGGTCCCCAATAATGGGCAGACCGGGGTCGATGTTCCGGTAATGATCGAATGGACAACACCTGTCGAGGCCGAATATTTTTTCATATCGATCGATGATGAACCAACCTTCACATATCCTTATTACTTTAATGAATGGGTGATTGAAGATACATTCTTCCTCTGGAATGATTACTTCGAAACCGAAAAATGGCCGACTTACAATAAAACCTATTACTATAAGATACAATCCCAGATAAACATGGAAAGGTTGCCCTGGACCGACACCTGGACATTTACAACAGTCGATGCCACACCAGCTTTGACGGCGCCGCTCGAAGCCGCTGTCGATGAACCGATTCCGGTTTATTTCGAATGGAATTGTGCCGTCGATTTCGATTACTTCACCATTTCAATTGACGATGACCCCGGTTTCAATCCGCCGTTGGTTATGGAAAATTATGTCGTTTACGGCCTATCATATATCTGGACCGAAGCCGATCTGGGGACAACA
Source organism: Candidatus Zixiibacteriota bacterium (assembly GCA_016933955.1). Classification (NCBI taxonomy): domain Bacteria; kingdom Pseudomonadati; phylum Candidatus Zixiibacteriota; species Candidatus Zixiibacteriota bacterium. Next base: position 147,074 of record JAFGTT010000012.1, on the reverse strand, counting down.
TACTACTGGAAGGTTAAGACATATGCTCATTACGGCGTTTCGGGCTGGTCTGAAACGCGATCATTCACGACTCACTGCCCGGTTGCTGAGATTCCGGAGCTGGTGGGACCGGCCGACGGATCACCATCGCTCAACCAGCCGATTACGCTTGACTGGCAGGGTGTCGGGGGGGCTTACTCGTACTGGTTACAGGTAAGCGAAGCGCCAGATTTTACCGTTCCTGTTATTAATGGTCAGCTTTCCTGGGATGATCGAACAGTGCACGGTTTGACAGCCGGGACAACGTATTACTGGCGTGTCTGCGCCGTCAGCAATGTCTGCGGATGGAGCGACTGGAGCCCGGTCTGGAGTTTCACTGCCGATGCCGATTATATCTGCGGTGATATCAATAATGATAACGGCTTAAACATTCTTGATGTCACCTATTTCATTTATTATTTGTACAAGAGTGGTCCGCCGCCGATCTGCTGGTAAAGAATAGGACGTTTGCCGCGCACAAAAATAACTCAGGAGCAGGGCGGGAGTCCGGGACCCCCGTCCTTTCTTTTTTACGCCTTCCGGTTGGTTATCAGGGCGGAGGCCTGGTCGGTCGGCAGGATTCGCAACTGGTTGATATTGACATGCGGCGGGCGGGTGGCACAGAATAAAACCGCCTCGGCTACATCGGCGCCGGTCAGGTGTTTCAGCCCGGTATAGACTTTTTTGGCCCGTTCTTTATCCCCCCGGAAACGAACCAGGCTGAATTCGGTTTCGACCATCCCCGGATCGACGGAACTGATCCGGACCTGGCTGTCGATTAAATCCATTTGCATCCCTCTGGTCAGGGCATCGACAGCGTGTTTGGTGGCGCAGTAAACATTGCCGCCGGGGTAAACCTCATGCCCGGCAATCGAGCCGATATTTATCACCTGGCCTTTTTTCCGTTGGACCATGCCGGGGATAACCGCCCGGCTGACATAGAGGAAGCCTTTAATGTTGGTGTCGATCATTTCCTCCCAGTCAATCAACTCGGCTTCATGGATTTTTCCCAGCCCGCGACTCAGGCCGGCATTATTTATCAGGATATCGATTTTTTCCCAGGCGGCCGGAAGGTTGTCGATAGCCTGAGTCACATCGGGCTGATGGCGGACATCAAGCTCAAGCAGATGGTAGGCGGTCTGATATTTCTTTTTAAGAGATAACGCCAGGGTTTCCAGTTTTTTGATCCGGCGGGCGGCGAGAATCAGGCGGGCTCCTTCGCGGGCGAAGGTTTCGGCGCAGGCGCGACCGATACCGGCCGAGGCTCCGGTTATCAGAACGATTTTGTTTTTAATCGAAATCATGACAATATCCCGGTTAAGGTGATGGTATTTATTTTCGGGCCAATTTATTGGTTATGAATCGATATGTCAAGGCGGGTCGAAATATCATAGGCGATCGATTTTATCCCGGTATTGGCGGCTGGGAAGAGATATTGGTTTTTTCCTATATTTTTTTTGAAAAATGTGGAGATATGTATAATTTTCGACATTTAACCGTGCATTTAAGTTGTTAATGGATAATGACATAAGCCAAAAAAGTGGGAATTTGGGGCAGGGGTTATTAAAGGCATGGAATATGCAGAAGGATTGGCCAGTAAAAAAAGGGATTAAGATAGCCTGGGTCAGGGTCGATAGATAAAGTATGGCCGGTTGGCCACTGTCACCGCGATCCGGGGATGGGAGGTTTCAACATGGCCAAGAAGAAGAAAGACATATATGTGATGCCGCGCAAGATTTACTGGCATCTGTATAGTCTGCAGAACCTGAACAGCGAGAAATTTATCAGGGTTGTCGACAAAATACTGAGGAAAGAATATCAGTTAATCAAATAGATTTTGGGTGTAAGGTATTTTGTTTTGAATCTATTTTTTGTTGACTTTGAAGGGGCTTTGGCATATTTTCTCTCAAATTTCTGGACTGATTTGACCCGGAAACATTTTATTTGAGTCAGCCATGTTGAGAAGAAAGCTAAGATTTTTATTGATTCCCGGAAGCCGCATGGAAATGCGGCAATTCAGTATATCCTACGGATTTATATTATTCTGCTGTGTAATCATAGCGGGTGTATTCGTGGCCAATATCTTTTTGACCACTTCCTATGTGAAATCACAGGTGGCGGCCGGCGAGGCCAAACGGCTTCGGGTGGAAAACGCAATCCTGACCGGCAAATATACCGATCTCAGCGGCAAGTTGAATGAAATCACTGAGATATACCACGACCTGGTCGAAAAAGAAATTGTTATTCGCAATATTTTCAATCTTCCCGAGATAAGTTCCGATGAGCGGATGCTGGGTGTCGGCGGTCCGGAAAGGAAGATTTTCGAGAGCCTGTCCGAGCCGGTTAAACAGGCCTATTCTACCGAGGGGCGGGTCGACGCATTGCTCAGGCTGGCCCGGTTCGAGAAAGAAAAATATAACGAGGCCTATGATGTTTTGGCCGAGAAAAGATCGATTCTCGATCATACTCCATCGATTCTGCCGACCCGCGGTTATCGGACCAGCGGTTTCGGGATGAGGATTGATCCTTTTACGGGTTACAAACAATTCCATGGCGGCGTGGATATCGCGAATAAGATGGGGACACCGATTTTTGCGACGGCCGACGGGGTCGTGGAATTTGTCGGCAATGTCGGTGATCTGGGCAAGCTGATAAAGATTAATCACGGTTATGGTTATAAAACCCGTTATGGGCATTTAAGCCAGATTAAAGTCAATCGGGGACAGAAAGTCCGGCGGGGGGATCTGATTGGCCTGATGGGGTCGTCCGGTTATTCGACCGGGCCGCATCTCCATTACGAAATTATCAAGAATGGCCAGAAGGTTAACCCTCTGGAATATATCCTGAACAGTTAGTTAACGGGCGGCATCGGGCCGCCTTTTCACATTTTTTATCACGTTAATTAAAATTTTTCGGGGCGAAGTTAAGAGGGCGTTTTCCGTCGCTGGAAGCATTTTCAGGGTGAGAGATGCATTGATATTATCCCTGATATCCCGGCGGCTGTTGGAGGAATCGGAAACATTGACGGGATTTGGATGTATAAAATAAATGCAGGGCGAAATTTAACCGGATGGGTGAGGTGAGGAAAATGATTTCGATTCAAAAAAAATATCGTTTGAAGCGTTTCAGCCTAAAAAGTCCCAAATAACGAACAGGCGATACGGATTTTTTTCGTAAAAGTTTGCGATTTGTCGGAACAAGATCGCAGGAGTTTGGTTTGAGATGAAAATAGATTTAAATAATCCATTTAGTTGGAGTTCTTCGGGAGAGTAAAATGAACACGGTTATGACCAGGTCGAAAATAAATATAAAGCCCGGTAATGAAGTCGATGACCGGGTGGAGCGGGAAACCCGTGAGATTGTCAGGCGTATTCGAAACGGCGAGAGGAGGGCCTTTTCCCGGCTGGTTCGTTTATATAAAAACCAGGTGGCTTCGCTGGCCTACAAGATGGTCGGTGATTACGATGAGGCCGCCGATATCATGCAGAATGTATTTGTCAAGGTCAACCAGAATATCTGGCGCTACGATGAGAATAAACGGTTTTACACCTGGCTGTATCGGATAACGGTCAATGCTTCGATCGATTATATGCGCAAGCACCATCGCCATCAACATGAATCGATCGAGAACGTCAAGGAAAAGGCCGACGAAAAGAATGACACTCCGGAACTGCGGTACCAGAAAAGCCGTCTCCGCGAATATATCGATGAAGCGGCGGGTTCTCTGAACGAGAAGCAGAAATCAGCGTTTGTTCTTCGAGATGTCGATGGCTGTAATATCGATGATGTCGCCACCATAATGAATATGCCGGAAGCGACGGTTCGCTGGTATTTGCATCGGGCGCGGGCCAAGATTAAAAAAGAATTGATGAAGAAATGCCCGCAGCTTCTGATCAGTATGGGTTTTAAATAAAATATCCGGATTTCGCCTGTCTCTGCGGTCCGCCTGTTGCGTTTATTTTTTATACTTCCAAACGGTAATCAATCCTTGTCTATTTGAAAACCTTTTGCTAATTTTATCTATATGGGAAAAACCAGAGAACTTGAATTAAAAATCGGGGGGATGCATTGTGCCGGATGTGCCGCCGGGATAGAGAAGGGCCTGGCGGATCTCAATGGAATCGAGCGGGCCTCGGTCAATTTTGCTATCGGAACCGCCTCGATTGATTTTCAACCGGAACTGGTGGAAGAGGAGTCGATATATAAACGGATTTCCGAGCTGGGCTATACTTCCGAAAAAGCAACCGCCGAGAAACTCTCTCTTGATGATGAAAGCGCCGCCAATCGCCGTAGTCTGGTGCTGGCGATTGTTTTTACCATCCCGGTCATCCTGATCAGCATGAGCGGGATGATTTTGTCGTCACCGCTTATTTCACATAAATATTCCGGAATCGTGCTTTTGATTCTGACTCTACCGGTGCTGTTTAAGGCGGGACGGGGTATTTTCGCCGATGCCTGGAATCAGACCCGTCATTATCACGCCAACATGAATTCCCTGATTGCGCTGGGTTCGCTGGCGGCCTTTTTGTACAGCACTTATACCGTTATTGACAGCCTGATATTCCAGCGTCCCCATGTCGTTCATTATTATTTCGAGTCGGCCGCTATGATAATTACCCTGATCCTGTTCGGGCGCTATCTGGAGAGCCGGGCCCGCGGGAAGGCTTGCGATGCAATCGGGTCGCTTCTCCGTCTCCGGCCGGATAAGGCGACGGCGGTTATCGACGGGATCGAAACCAGTATCAGAACGGCTGATATCACCGGCAATATGATTATTGTTGTCAGGCCGGGGGAGAAGATACCGGCCGACGGGGAGATTATGGAGGGGATGCCGTCGATCAATGAATCGATGTTGACCGGGGAGGCAGTCCCGGTGGATAAAAAAATCGGCGACCGCGTAATCGGCGGTTCCGTCAACGGCAACATTGGTTTCAAATTCCGGGTGACGGGAACCGGTGAAGATACTTTTCTGGCCGGAATAATCCGCCTGATCTCCGAGGCCCAGGGACGCAAGGCCCCGGTCCAGCGACTGGCCGACCGGGTTGCGGGTGTTTTTGTCCCGGTGGTCCTGGTGATCGCCCTGATAACGCTGGTAGCGTGGTATTTTATCGATCCGAACAGCCCGATGCTGATTAAGGCCCCGATAGCGGTATTGATTATTGCCTGTCCCTGCGCTCTGGGATTGGCCACCCCGACCGCGATTCTGGCCGGAACCGGGCGGGCGGCCCGCCGGGGGATATATATCCGGGGTGGAGATATTCTGGAAAACAGTGTTCTGGCCAATCATATAATTTTTGATAAAACGGGGACTTTGACCGAGGGGGTTTTCGAGGTAATGCAGATCACGGCCATGGATGAAACCAAGGACAATGAATTGCTTTTGCTGGCGGCATCGGCCGAAGCGGGTTCGAATCATCCTTTGGCGCAAGCTATCGTGGAAAGGGCGAAGCGGAAAGAACTGGAATTAATGCCGCCCCGCAATGTGAATGAATTCCCCGGGTTTGGAATCCGGGCCGAAGTGGATGGCAAAACGGTTGTGGCCGGCAATACCGCCACCATGGAAAAAGAGAATGTTAATATCGAGATGTTTGTCGGGGCGGCCGAGGAGCAGATGTCGCTGGGTCGGACGGTGGTCTATATTGCGGTAGATGGATTACCGCTGGGTTTTCTATCGCTCGGTGACCGGGTTAAGGAAGAGGCGGTCGAGGTGGTTGATCACCTGAAAAAAAGCGGACGCGAAGTAGTTATGCTGACCGGGGATAATTACCGGACGGCCCAGGGGGTAGCCGGAAACCTGGGAATCGAAAAATTCGAGGCAGGGGTTAAGCCGGATCAGAAAGCTCTATTCGTGGAAACCTTCCGCCGGGCCGATAAAATGGTGATAATGGTCGGAGATGGTATCAATGATGCTCCGGCGCTGGCCGCCGCCAATATCGGGGTGGCACTCGGGTCCGGAACGGATGTGGCGCTGGAGGCGGCCGATATTATTCTGGTGCGCGATGATTTATTCTCGCTGGTGGAAGCGCTCGAGATATCCCGGATGACTCTCAGGACTATCAAGCAAAACCTGTTCTGGGCCTTTTTCTATAATGTTCTGGCTATTCCGCTGGCGGCCGGATTGTTCTATTCGATTCTCGGATGGGGACTATCACCGGTGGTGGCGGCCGGGGCCATGGCCTTCTCATCGCTTTTCGTGGTCACCAATTCCCTGCGATTGTTAAAAACGAAGTAACTATCTCGATTATTACGCGTCTAACATAAGCATCCGGCATCATTTTATTTTCAATCATTTTTCGATGGCATCATCGATAAATCGCCTCACATTTAAGGTGGTTAATCGGTCACGATTTACAGTTGGCCTATGAGAGAGGCTTGTTATCCGAGGGAAATCGATTATGGATTATTTGTTCAAGATTTTGGCAACGGGATTGATGATAATCCTGATTTTCTCCGCGGTTGGTGTGTACGGAAGAGAAGCGAGCATTAACAATAGCGGCAATAATCCGGGACTTTCGGGCGCTCTGGATGAGCCATGTTGCAATCAACCGGGTGATGCCGGTAATAATGGTGCCGTGGGTATTCTGGATGTTACTCATCTGATATACTATTTGTATAAAGGCGGTCCGGCTCCGATCTGTATGGCGGAGGGTGATCCCGATGGCAACGGGGCAATTAATATTATCGATGTTACCTATCTGATTAATTTCATGTACAGGGGCGGCCCGGCCCCGGTTTGCGGCCCTGATCCCTGGCCGACAAAGAAACGACACCAACATTTCAATTTTCACGACTCCGGGCCAATTTGATAGATGTCGGAGATGATAGCTGTTAGCCTTCCATATCCGGCGAGATGTTAAATTCCTTTTATCGCAAAATCCGTTTTGATAATTCTGTTTCGGGACCTATTTTGGTACTCGTTTATTCTGTTATTATATTGGAGTGTCATAAGTTGTGATTGATATAATAATCGGGCTGGGGAATCCGGGGCCCAAATATGCCCACAGCCGTCATAATCTCGGTTTCGATCTTCTGGATCTGATTTGCGAGAAATGGCAAATAACAAGAAGAATCCGCAGAAATAATTATCTATTTGTTGTTAAAGAAGTTAGCGGTAAGGAAAAGACTATAATCTGGCCGGTGACGTTTATGAATAATTCCGGTCAGGCGGTTTTAAAGGCGCTTGAGGATTTCGGGATTATTCCCGGTCGGGCGCTGATAGTAACCGATGATTTTAATCTGCCGCTGGGGCGAATCCGCCTTCGATCCTCCGGTTCCGACGGGGGGCATAACGGATTGCAATCGATTATATATCATCTGGAGACCGAGGATATACCGCGATTGCGGTTGGGAATCGGGCCGATCGGCGAAAATATCGATCAGCTCGATTTTGTGCTGGGGAAGTTTACAGCGGAGGAAGCGGAAAAAAGAAAGAAAATGCTTGAAATAGGAGCCGATTGTGTATTATATTTATTAACTCATAACCTGGAAGAGGCGATGAGTATATATAACCAGACCCCTGCTCCGGATCAGGACGACTGAGACCGGGGCCGTTTGTTAACCTTAAACGTCCATAGGGAGGATTTTAATGAGAATCTATGAGACGACTTTTGTTTTAAGCCCGCAGGCGGATGATGCCGCTTTCGATCGACAGATCAAATCAGTTACCGAATTAATCCAGAAATACGAAGGCAAGGTTCTTGAGGAGGATCGCTGGGGAATCCGGCGGCTGGCCTACCCGATTAAGAAATTCACCCAGGGCTATTATACCCGGTGCGTCTTCGAGGGCAATAATAACCTTCTTACCGAACTGGAGCGATTCTATCGTATCGAGGAATCGTATATCCGCCATTTGACCGTGGCCTTCGAAGGAGAGCTGTCCGAGGCCGGCACGATCCGGAGAGATAGCCATCGTCCGGCCGTTGAAATCGACCGGGACAGCGAGAGTACCGATGATGAATCGGAAAAGGTTTCGGATGAAGATTCGTCCGATGATGATTCGGGCGATGACGACTCATCGGATGATGATAGCGACAATGAGGAACTATAAGAAGTGTTTCGGATATTGATTATGGCTTATGCTGTTTAATGAGCCGGAGATTATTCGGATGAAAAAACAAAAATACGAGGAAAATAAAATGGTGGATTTTGATAGGAGAAGGAAGCGGATCTGCCGCTTCTGCGAGGACAAGCTGGAATATATCAATCATCATGATGAGCGTCTGCTGAAGCGGTTCATCAATGAACGGGGCAAAATCGTGCCGCGCCGGATTTCGGGAAATTGCGCGCGTCATCAGAGACTTCTGACGATTGCCATCAAGCGCGCCCGGCACCTGGCGATTTTGCCTTATACCAATGAGTTTTACCGGTAAAGCCGGACGATCCGCGGAATGATGCCGACTGGCTGGAAACAAATTGAGCCCTTTATCAAGTATGGCGGGCTTCTGATAACCCTCCTGTTTCTGGCGGTATCTGAGATTGTCCTGGTTGGCTATGTGGCACAGATCGGAGTCCTGTTTACCATGATTCTGTTTGCATTTCGACGATATTACGTTTTTCTTGTAATCGGTGCGCTGGGATCGCTGGCGGTCGGTTATCAGGTCCTGGGGTTTTCATCGTTTATGATGATTGCCTGGGCGGTGGTTGTGATTCCCGGGGTGCTCCTGGGCGGACTGATAGCATCAGGTCGTTCGACGGCCAGAGCTTTTGCCTATGCTATCGGCGGGGCCGCGATACTGGCGGTGGCGATGTATTTCATGCAACGGAGTATGATTGATATGGCCATAAATGAATTACGAGAATTGACGGTGATGTTTGTCGGGGACCTGGGGCTCAGCCAGGTGGCCGAAACCAACCTGACGGATAATGTGGTGAAAATCGTTCAACTCGTGGGGCGGCTGATGCCCTCGCTGATGGCCTTATCGGCGATTGCCCAGCTTTTTCTGGGCTGGTTACTGCTGGTGGTGGTGATGCATGGTCTGGGCGAATTTTTCCCCACTATGGGTAATTTCATTTACTGGAAAATGCCGTATTTCTATATGTATGGAATAGGATTATTTCTGGTATTTCGGCTGGTCGGGCCGGAGACGGCCCGGATGGTTTCCGATAACGGGCTGGTTTTTCTGGGATTTTTTTATGCCGTGTTCGGGTTTTCAGTGATTGATTATTATTTGAAAAGAATAAGATTATCGCTCTTTTTGAGAATTTTGTTTTATATTGGATTTGCTTTCCTGCAATTACCCGGTTTGCTTCTGGCGGCCCTGATCGGTCTGCTGGACAGCCATTTCGATTTCCGCCGGGTGAGGGCCAGGATTATCGGTTAGAAATTATTGAGGATGGAAAGGATAGAGTTATGAAGGTGATCCTTCGACAGGATATTCCCGATCTGGGGAAGGTTGGACAGATGATTAAGGTGAAGTCCGGTTACGGGCGTAATTACCTGATTCCGCGGAACCTGGCGATCCCGGCCACCAAAGGCAATCTTAAAGCCATTGACGAGGTCGAGAAACAGAATCAGATTCGTTTGCGCAAGAAAATGCGCGAAGCCGAGAAAATGAAGGTCAATCTGGAAAAATTGTCACTGACCAGCGAGGTGCTGGTAGGTGAAGAGGATAAGATTTTCGGCTCGGTAACTTCGCAGAATATCGTCGATCTGCTTCAACATGAAGGGATCAGTATCGAAAAGCGGCATGTGTTACTCGAGGAACCGATCAAATCGCTGGGTGTTTATACCGTGCCGATCAAAGTCGAGAAAGATATTGTCGCCAATGTCAAATTGTGGGTTATTCGGAAGGCTTGATGATGGCAATGCTTGAGGTTGAAGTTGACGGTCTGGCACTGGATATGATGACCAATTCGCCGGTTGTTATCCTGTCTCCGAAAAACTCCAGCAAGGTGCTTCCGATCTGGATCGGGCATGCCGAAGCCTGGGCGATTGCCATGGAGTTGTCGGGTATCGATGCCAAGCGGCCGATGACTCATGACCTGCTCAAGGCGGCCATCACGGCTCTCTCGGCCAGTGTGGAGAAGGTGGAAATCACCGAACTGCGTGAACAGACCTTTTATGCCGTGGTGTCGCTGAAAAGCGACGGGACGGTGCATCAGATCGATGCCCGTCCGTCCGATTCCATCGCCCTGGCGCTGAAGGTCAAAGCCCCGATCTTTGCCGAGGAAGGGTTGTTTAACCTGGGGTCTCCCGACCAGCCCTCGGAACTGAAGAAGGACAGCGAATCCCTGGCCGACCGTTTGAGAAAAATCAACCCGGAAGATTTCGGTAAGTATTCATTGTAGTGCAAATGAATTTTGTCAGATTATTTATCGGTATAGCTTTTCTTCTGGGATCGGTCTTGAACGTTACGGCGTTGGCCGATGATACCCAGATACAGTTTGGCAGGGCGTATGGGCTGCTGAATGAGGGCAATTATGCGGAAGCCTATGCAATATTCAGCGATCTGGTTCGATCTTACCCCGACCATCGCGATATGGCGGCCTTTCTTTTTTTCCGGGGTAAAGCCGGGTATTACCTGGAATCTTACGATCACGCGATCTACGATTTCAAGCGGTTAATCAAGGATTATCCCAATTCCGTCTATACTCCTTATGCCGAGCTGTTTATCGGGAACGCCCACTACCGGATGGGCCATCCCCAAGTAGCAATCAGCGGTTATCTTGAGGCCTACCGTCTGTCGAAAGATGCCGGGCTGGACGGGCTGTTGATCGAATCGATAGAAGCAGCTTTGGGTTCAACCGGCGCCGTTGATCCGGCCGTAATCCGTAATCTTAATCTATCCCCTGATCGGCAATGCCCGCTTCTGATTGCGGCCGCCCGCGGTTTGATGAAACGGGGGAACTTTCAATCGGTGCGTTCTTTGTTAAGCCCATGTTCGACTCCCGAGGCGGTGCAACTTCTGGCCGAAGCGGAGCGGTTAATGAAAACGGACACCGAGATCGGGGTGGTTTTGCCGTTATCGGGCGATTTTCAGAAATTCGGAGAACAGATTCTCGACGGCATAAAGTTGAAAGCCGAGCAATTTTCTGCTGAAACCGGGATCAGAATTCGTCCGGCCATGTATGATACCCGGGGGGATAATGTCGAGGCGGCGCGGATTGTCAAAAAACTGGCTTCAATGGGAACTGCGGCCGCAATCGGTCCGCTGACTTCGGAAGCGACCGCGATAGCCTCGGCGGTTCTGGCCTGCGGCGATATGCCGCTGATTATCCCGGCGGCCACGCAGGGCGGTTTGACGGAGCTTTCGGAGACCAGTTTCCAGCTACAGCCGAATCTTGATTTGCAGGGGATAATGATGGCTGATCTGGCGGTCCACCGGTTTGGAGCCGATACCGCCGCTATTATAACTGCCACGACACCGGAGAACCTGCGGATGGCCCGGGCTTTTCTAAAACGTTTCGAAGCCAATGGCGGGAAGGTAATCGGGGTGGAGTATTTCCGATCCCGCGATACCGATTTCGGGCCCTATATTCGTGATCTTAAATCGCTTATTCTGGATGATCTTCTGGATTCCATAATCTTTATCAATGAGACCGGCGATACGATCGAGGCCGAGGAGGTTCCGGTACGGCTGGACTGCCTCTATATACCGGCCAACGGAAGTCAGTTGAGGATGCTTCTGCCGCAGATCAATTTTTATAATCTCCAGACGGTTTATCTCGGCGGTGACGGGTGGGGTTCAAGCACGGTTTATGATCTTGGTGAAGCCGTCACCAAGCAGTGCTATTTTACATCGGGAATAATCAATGACAACAGCGGTCCCAGGGCCGAGCAGTTTACCATTGATTTCGACCGCCGTTTCGGTCATCAGCCGGGACGTCTTGAGGCGCTGGGGTATGATGCGATGGCGCTGATTTGCGAGGCGCTTCGGGCGGGCTATTATTCCCGCTCCGAGATAGCCGGATTCCTTTCTGGGATCGAGAATTTCGAAGGTGTCGCCGGACCGGTGACATTCGGGCCGAATCGCGAAAATGTCGATCTTCCAGTCTATACCATCGAAAACCGGGCTCCGCGAAGAGTTGAAATCGATATCCCGAAAACGGAATGACAAAAAATTTTTGCCCTGCGAAATCCAGACCGAGCCGATCGGTTTGGAATTGGATGGAAAATTCAATTTGAATTGGAGATAGATAATGGCTGACCAAGAAAAATTCGCGCTCAAGATGATCGTTGACGGCAAAGAGCGCAATATCACCTTCGAGGAATTGGCCCTTTCGAACAACCTGGCCCAGGAAGCGCTGGTGCGGTTACTGATCGAGAAAAAAGTTATCGAACCCAAAGAACTGGTGGAGATGATGGCCAAAGTGAAAAAGGAACGTTACCGTACGCCCGATTCCATGAAATAAAAGGTAATATGACACCGGATGAAGAAAAAGAGCGGGAACAACTTTCGCTGGAATTGAATATCCCGTCCGGGACGGCCGGACCGGATACGGCAGTGCAGAAACCCGACGGCAAGGTTCTGGAATGGGTCTGTCACCCGGCCAGACGGAATATGCGAACGACTATCCTGGTTTCGTTTTTTCTGGCGGTGGTGGTGGTGGTGGTGTATCTGGCCACCGATAATTCGGTCTGGTTTTCGATCCTGGCATCACTGTTTTTATTCGGTTCGTTGTCTTCGTTTTATTTTCCCTCACACTACCGTTTGACCGAGGAGGAGATAATCGTTAAGACCAAGATGCAGACGATGGTCAAGAAATGGTCGCAGTATCGCACCAGTTATCCCGACAAGAATGGTATTTTGCTGTCCCCGTTTACGCGCCGGTCGCGGTTGGAAAATTTCCGCGGGATATATATCAAGTTCGAGGGCAACCGTGATGAGGTGATTGCCTTTGCGCGGGAGATGATGACCCGAAGCCGGGAAGATGGAGGCTAAAGCTAATGTCGATTTTCAAAGGACCGGTTGACTCCAATGATCCCGATCGCACGGCTATTCCCGAGGAAGAGGACGCCGTTCTGGAGAAAGTGGCCAAGAAAGTGGTTAACTGGCGGATGTCAACCCCGGCCATTGTTTTTCTGGAATCGGTAAAGCCGCTCAATTATATTGGCGCCCAGACAATGGTTTTTTTCGAACCGATCGTGCAATCGTTGTTCAATATTCGTGATTACGACAATTTCCGGATGGCCATGGAACGGCGCGAGAATGTCGAAAACCTGCTTCAGAAAATTGAAAAATATGATGCCGTTCTGTTCGATCGCGAGAAGGCCATCAAGAGATTTATGAAAGCCGAGCGAAAGAAATGGAAATGGTATCAGCGTTATCTGCGAATTTTCCCACCCAGGACCCAGCTTCCCGAAGAGCTCACCGGCCCGCTTTTCCCCGAAGATAAGAAAGAAAAGAAGGGAGAAAAGAAATAATCCCTGATGCGGGATTCCATTTCTTTCACAAGACTCCTTTTCCAGATTGATTAAAACAGCCGGCGGCCATTGGGGACCGGGCGTTCGGGGATGGCAAGAACAACATGGCCGTCATCCGATTCGAACCCGGTAGTCAGCACCTCGGAGATAAACGGTCCGATTTGACGCCGTGGGAAATTGACCACACAGATCACCTGGCGGCCGACAAGTTGATCCTTTGCATATAATTCAGTAATCTGCGCGGATGATTTTTTGATACCGATGTCGCCCAGATCGATCCAGAGTTTATAGGCCGGTTTGCGGGCCTCGGGAAAATCCTCGGCTTTAACAATCGTCCCGACCATTATTTCGACTTTTTCAAAATCATTCCAGCTGATTGGCGGCATGGAAATCACTCTCTGTTTTTTTTCAGATCATGGCTTCGAGATGTTTTTCGACCGATTCGGCCAGGGCGGTCAGATTATAACCGCCTTCAAGCAGGGAAATCATCCGTCCCCGGCAGTGGCGTTCGGCGGTCTCGCGAAGCATCGCAGTCATCTCGCCGAACATCGGGGTGGTGACTCTGGTTCCGGAAAGGGGATCATCCCGATGGGCATCGAACCCGGCTGAAATCAAGATAAATTCCGGTTGGAAATTATCGACGGCCGGGATGACATGGTCATGGAAAACGGCCCGGTAATCATCATCATCAGCCCCCTCGCCGATCGGGAGATTGATCGTGAAACCATCGCCTTTTCCGATCCCGGTCATGCCCGAGGAGCCGGTTCCGGGATAATGGGGAAATTGGTGGAGACTGATGTAGAGGACCCGGTCATCTTCCTCGAACATCCGCTCGGTGCCGTTACCGTGGTGGATATCCCAATCGATCACAGCCACCCGATCCAAACCGGCGATTTCGGTCAGGTAGGCGGCGGTCACGGCGATATTGTTGAAGATGCAGAAACCCATCGCCCGCTTGCGCTCGGCATGATGACCGGGCGGACGGACGGCGCAGAAGGCCCGGTCGAGTTTTCCGTCGAGGATCAATACGGCCGCATGGATACCGGCCCCGGCGGCATAAAGAGCCGCCTGCGGGGTGGCCGGAGTGGCGACGGTATCGCCCCAGTCGAGAATGACGGCCTGGTCAATTTTCAGGGAAAGAATGTCATCGATGTACTGCCGGTCATGGACCATTTCCAGCCACTCGATCCGGGCCGGTTCAGCCTCGATAAAACGGCATTTTCCAGCCAAAGGGCTTTTACCGAGGTGGTCGAGGATATACTTCAGGCGGTTCGGGGATTCGACATGATCATACCCTTCGAGGTGCCGGAGAAAGAGGTCATGTTTTATTATCCCGAGCATGATGCCGCTCCGCTTTCCCGAAATTATTTATCGTAGAAGGGGCAGTAGGATTTGACCACTTTCCAGGTGATCATGCCGTTGTCACCGACCCGATATTCCAGTAACATCCAGCCATTTACCTTGTTATCGGTAATATTGGCGAAGACCAGCCGCGGGCTGATTACATAGATTTCCCGGATGTCATGAAAACGAAAGGCATGGCCCGTGGTACCCTGGTAGGGAATAATATCCTGGTGTTCGGTCAGATCCCGTTTAATACGACCGATGGGATCATCAAGGCCTTTCCTCTTGTATTCCTCGAGGTAATTGGGCGGAACCATGTTCTCGCCGGCCCCCCCGAAACGGCTGGCCTGAAGTTCCCGTTTGGTACGTTCCAGATCACGCTCGGATTTGTCCAGTTTCTCCTGGGCTTCATCGAGCATAATCGAGCAGTTGGTGAGATTCTCATCGTAATCGCTGACGGTGCTTTTCAAGCTGAAGTCATAGATAACCATAACGACGCTGACAATAAAGAGGAAAGCGGCCAGGAATATCCAGAGGTATTTTTCGCGGCCGGGGATGGTCGGCGGGTTTTCGGTATTTTCGGTCTGATCCATCTGCGGCTGATCATCCGGCGCTGTTTTTTTCTTTTTTGATTTGTGTTTACCCATGACGAATTACCCGATTCATTTTTGCATGAAAGGCTCAAAACTCATGAAGTCGGTGTGATGCACAATATAGGCTTCCACCGAACGTTTCACCATGTCACCTTCACCGGCGTGGGCGGCGATGATATGCAGGACTTTATCCGGGACGCCGCATTTCATAGCCAGGCCGACCCCGGAAAAAGGATGCCGGACATACCGGCCGTATTCGCTGACGACCGCTTTGCCGTCTATCTTATCGTACTCGAGAAGCTTACCGACATCGGCCAGGATTGCTCCGGAAATGACGGTGTCCAAATCGATCGGCAGGTTATCCCCGAAGAACTCGCTCATGATCCGGGCGCATTCGCGCGAAAGATGCACTACCGCCCGCTTGTGGGCCATGAAGGTAACGGTACAGTCTTTGGCCTTGAGGGTGAACGGGATTTCCTGGAGATCCCGGGCGGTCAGTTTGCTCAGCCGGAGGGCTTCGACCCAGGTGTCATGAGTCTGCTGACGCAAAGTTTCATCCTTAATCCAGTCCAGCTCCGGCCATAGTTTTTTTACTACATCGGACATGTTCATATCTCCCGGTAATAGCAGTCGTGTTTATGCGGATAATTAAAGGCGAAAGCGAAGACTTGTCAACGCCCTATTCCAACTACCCCGAAAGTGTCGAATTGGCCGGCTACGATTTTTTAAATTTCTTGTTGACAGCCGGGTCGGATGCGATTTATAATAACACTACATAGATACGGTGCCGTCTACAGGGGACGGAGAATAGGAAAGGCGGTGAAAATCCGCCGCAGCCCCGCTACTGTAACGGTTACTCCCGGGACGAAAGACCACTGGCCTGCGGGCCGGGAAGGTGTCCCGGGGGGTTGGATACCGAAGTCAGGAGGCCTGCCGTATCGCGAATCCATAAAACGTTGCCATCAGCGCGGGCTGATCGGTTTCGATCCGTAACCGCGCCGCCGGCACTAAAGAGAAAAGCCATGCGGCGATTGTTTTTGGCCGGAAACGGCCGAGCCGCCGGGAGCGCGACGGGATTTCCCGGTTGTTTCAGAGGTCTTACCGATTTTTGTTTTTTACACATAATTTCGATGGCGGTTTTGCTTGGAGCGGTGCTGGCCGGTTCGGCATGGGGGCAGTCCAATTTCAATCTGACCGGTTCGGTTCACAGCAGTGACGAAGGGGCTCCTGTCCAGGGAGCCGCGGTGGAACTTACCGGAACCGGTTATAATGCGGTCACCGACCAGTTCGGCTATTTCGGTTTCGATAATCTGCCGCCGGGGAAGTACCATCTGGCGGTGTATGCGCCGGGATATGCCGATTTCCGCATGGATGAAATTCAAATCAAAGCCGGTATGACAAAGCGGGTGAGTATCCGGATCGAACCGAAATTGTATTATCTGGACAAGATAATGGTTACGGAAACGAGACTACATGTCAGCAGTGATCGGGTTGAGATTATTAACCGTCGGGAGATCGAGCAAACCGGGGCCCGGGATTTACCCCAGCTACTGGAGAATGTTCGCGGGGTTTATATCCAGAGGGCCGGTACCGGAGGCGGGCAGTCCCGGATAAGAATCAGGGGGAGCGATCCCAAGTATGTACTGGTACTGATAGATGGACAGAAAATTAATCCCTCGAGCAGCGGGGTGGCGGATTTAAACTCGATACCGATCGAGATGATCGAGCAGATCGAAATTTATCGGGGCGGCGCCTCAGCCGAATTCGGCCCTGATGCTCTCGGAGGGGTCATCAATATTATTACCCATCGAAAATTTTTATCGGGTGAATTCGAGGCTGACGCGGAGAAAACCTGGGGAAGCTGGAAAACGGAAATCAACAAACTCAGCCTGGCAGATTTTATTCCGATAGAGAATTTTTCATGCAAACTGGCTTATCAAACTCGTCAGGCGGTTGGGGATTTCGATTATGCTTACAGGGTTGAACCGGGCGACACGATTATAACCGGGACCCGGGTCAATAACGGTGTGGATTCTTACAATTATTTTGCTTCGGGGATCTATCGATTCAGCGGGCGCTGGAATATGGCCTATTCCGGGCAGTATTATCATTCGCAGAGCGGTCTTCCGGGAAATGCCCGAGATCAAAATCTCGAAGCGACTTCAACCGACGGCCGCAGATTGTTCAACCTATCCCTGGAGTATCGGGGCTCGTCGGATCGTATCTACAAACTTGAAGCCGGGTATTCCCGATATGAGCAGTTATTCAAAGATTTACAATCCCGGACCGGTTTTCATACCGAATATGTCAATGATATTTACAGCGCCCGCTATACCCAGCAACATTTGATTATGGGCGCCAACCGGCTGCGTTTCGGGCTGGAGGGCAGGAAAGATGTTCTCCGGCATGAAGATTACCTGATGCCGAAGCTTACAATGGGGCAACCGGAGCGGGACAATGCCGGCATTTTCATTACCGATGAACAGCGTTTCGATGTCTCGCGGTGGTTTCCGGCCGATGATATGGTGCTCGATGCGGCTCTTCGTTTCGATTATACCCGAACCGAAAAAGATTCGACCTCGTGGCAGGATACGGTGAAAAGCAGCAGTATTTCAAGCTGGTCGCCGAAAGTCGGGATAGCGCTTTCCAAGGGGAATAGATTCTCATATATCATCCGGGCCAATTATGGCAAGTCGTTAAGATTACCATCCATGAACGCTTTGTTTTGGAAGGGTGACGCCCGTTCAAGCGGGAATCCGGGTTTGAAGCCGGAGAGGTCCGAGCATTCCGAGGCCGGATTCGAGGTGACCGGGGGATGGGGGCCGATCAGACTATCCGGAGGGATTAATTATTTTCATTCATTTCTTCATGATCTAGTGATGTGGGTGCCGCGCAGTGGCGTCTGGCGGCCGGAAAATGTGGAAAAAGCGCAGATTACCGGCCATGAGGATTTCATCGAGATCGAACTTCTGGATCGGGTTTTCTCGTTTCAATATCAAAACACCATTACTACCGCTCTGAATAAATCGACGGGAGATCATACCGTTTACAACAAGCGGTTGGTTTTTTATCCGCATTATGTTACATCATTCACAGCCCGGGTGAATATGAAAATGTTTTATATGGCATATTCGATTCGGATGGTCGATTCGGCGTATACGCTTCGATCCAACACCAAGTATTATACCAGTTACCGGGTCGATGATATTCAGGCCGGGGTAAAAATCGGTCTTGGAAAAAGATGGCATTTGGCCGGAGATTTCAATCTTTTCAATGTTCGCGATGAAGATTATGTCCTGATGGCGAATTATCCGATGCCGGGGAGGGAATGGAATTTGGGATTGAAAATTATCTATGGCGGCAAAGATACCAATCAATAATCAAATGTTTGATATGATAAGGCAGGTATATATGAAAAGGATGAAGCAGTTTCTGTTGACGCTGATTATAATATCGGCGGTTACAGAGGCGGTGCAGGCGGAGAATCCGACCGCTTATGTGCTCAATACCAACGGGGAAACGCTCTCGAAGATCAATCTAACCACCGGGACGGTCAGTAATAATATTCTGACAATCGGGACCGATATTTTCAGTTATCCCAATCAATTGGTGATCCGGGATACCCTGGCCTATGCCGTGGCTTCGGGGACCAACGAAATCCAGGTGATAAACCTGCGGAACGAAACGACGGTTGGTTTTATCAACACCGGGACGGAATCCAACCCGTACTGGATGGAATTTTACGATGATAGGTACCTCTATGTGACACTTATGAAAAGCAACAGCGTGGCCAAGGTCGATTATATCAGCGGCAGTATTGTCGATGAGGTCGAGGTGGGAAAAAGCCCCGAAGGTATTCTGATTGTCGGCAATAAGGCCTATGTGGCCTGCACGGGGTTCGATTGGGGGACCTGGGAATACGATCCGGGACGGGTAGCTGTTTATGACATCGCCGGCGATTCAGTGAGTGGCTATATCGATGTCGGGCTTAATCCGCAATACCTGGCGCTGGATCGATTCGGCCGGATTCATGTGGTTTGCACCGGCGATTATTATACGGTTTTTGGTAAAGTGTATATTATCGATATCGGGACGGAAGCGGTTATCGACAGCGTGTCCGTAGGTGGGACGCCGGGACAGATCAGTATCGGGCCCAATAATACCGCTTGTATCGCGGCGGCCGGGTGGGAGGAAAACGGGTATATATTGACCTACAATACCGAAACCCTGGAAATATATCATAACGCGGCCAATCCGATCGAAGTCGACCTGAACTGCATGATGGCCCTTGCCTACCAGGATTCAACCATCTTCAGCGGCAGTTTTACCAATTATGTCAAAGTCATCGATACCGCCGGAGCGGTTAAAAAGAGTTACGCGGTGGGCGACGGACCGCTTCATGCGGCCTTCAATTATGCTCCCGGCGATGTTACCGGTGATTTTATGGTCAATATCCTGGATGTTACATCCATGATAAACTGGCTGTATAAAGGCGGACCGGCGCCGCGTTGGCCGGAATGGCGGGCCAATGCCGACGGTAACGGCAACTATAATATTCTCGATGCGACGTACCTTGTCAATTACCTGTATCGTGATGGTCCGCGTCCGAAAATCGGCCCGGGATGGTTAAGATTGTAAGGGCTATTTTCGTATTTCGAAAAATACCGAGGAATTATCGACCTCGACAATAGCGGCCGATCGATTGAGAGTTTTCATATATTCCCGGAATTGACCGGGTTTGATGGTGGTGGCTCGAAAACCGTCTTTGCAGACAATGACTCCATCGCCGGTCTGATCAGGATCGATTTCACCAAGCAAGCCCTCGGCCGATTGCCGATAAAACCACTTCAGACGTTCGGTCCAGAATTTTTCGGAATAGGTGGAAAAAAGGGTATGGCCGCCCGGCCGGGTAACCCGGACAGCCTCGCTGATTAAAATTAAAGGATCGGCTGCAAAAGCCGAAAGGCCATTCTGGATACAGAGAACCAGGTCGAAAATATTATCGCGAAATCCCAGCCGACCGGCATCCATCCGGATTCGGGAGTAATTGGTGCATACGCCCAATTCATTATCCATATCAAGCAGGCTGGCAAGGGAGGTGTCGATACCGACCACATGGCCGGCGCGGGGGCACAAATGTTTTACCACCCGGCCGTAGCCGCATCCCAATTCCAGAATAAGGTCGTTCGGTCGGCAAAACTGAAGAACATGATCGACTTCGGCATTAAGGTACTGGCTTATTCGCGGCGAAGCGACCTGATAGCAACGCCGCAGTTTTTCGGCCGACAGCTTTTCGGAATAATACCCACCCATAATCGAATATTATGATCTCCAAATTAAGGTTTTTCACAAATTATCATCCAATTTTGCGAATTGCCAATATTAATTCAGAAGAATAATAAGAAAAACCCCGACCGGCAAGGGGGGGCGGTCGGGGCAGGACGCAGAGAGCTATGGGGGAAATTATTTTTTTGACCAGAGGCCAAGAGCATTGCCTTCGATATCAGCAAAGGTGGCGGCATAGCCGAATTCCGGGGAAATTTGAGTTTTAGGCTGGACTTTTTTACCGCCGTATGACTCGATTTTTTGGAAAACCTTATCGATATCATCCACCTCGATATAGAGAGCGATACCGTTTTCCTTTGCGATTTTGGCCTGTTTGGAAAAACCGCCTCCGGGGCCGGCAGGGGTTTTGAAAAGGGCATATTCCATTTCGGGCATCATGGTTATTTCCCACCCGAATACCTTCTCGTAAAATTCGGCAATTTTTTTCATGTCGATACACGGGATTTCGATATGGCAGAAACCGTTCATGACCAGTCCTTTCTCTTCGGATTGATTTTGGCAGACATATTAAATACGCGGCCGTGGATTATTTGATTGAAGATAATATTGCTCCTAATTACCATTTTTTAACAAAATCGCTATCATCAAAAATTAAAGATTCAAATTGGGGAAATCAATCACATGGTCTTCCAGAGGGCCAAAATGTGATATTAAATCGACCCAGGTGGTTAATCAGAAATAAAAAAAGGGCAGGCCACCTGGTAGTCTGCCCTGCGAAAAATGAAATTCTCTCAGATATCCAGGTTGCGGACGTATTGTGCATTCTCCTGGATAAAAATCCTTCGCGGCTCGACGGCATCGCCCATCAGGGTGGAAAACAGCCGGTCGGCCTCCTTGGCATCCTCCATATTAACCAGAAGCAGGGTCCGGGTTTCGGGGTCCATGGTGGTTCGCCAGAGTTGTTCGGCATTCATCTCGCCGAGACCTTTGTAGCGCTGGACAGAAACGCCTTCACGTCCGAACTGGGTAATCACACGGTCCCGCTCCTCATCGCTGAAAGCGTACTGCTCCTTTTTTCCCTTGTAGATTCGATAAAGCGGGGGTTGGGCGATATAGATATGCCCCTGCTTGATAAGTTCTTTCATATAGCGGAAGAAGAAGGTCAGAATCAGGGTTCGGATATGGGCACCATCGATATCGGCATCGGTCATAATTATCACTTTGCCGTAGCGGAGGGCCTCGGGATTAAACTCCTCGGAACCGATCCCGGTTCCCAGGGCGGTAATCATGGCCCGGATTTCATCGTTGCTTAAAATCCGGTCGATCCGGGCTTTTTCGACATTGAGGATTTTGCCTTTAAGGGGGAGGATAGCCTGGAAGCGGCGATCCCGTCCCTGTTTGGCGGAACCTCCGGCCGAATCACCCTCAACGATATACAGCTCGCAAGATTCCGGGTCGGTGAGAGAACAGTCGGCCAATTTTCCGGGCAGAGCGGCATGGTCCAGGGTTGTTTTTCGCCGGGTCAGTTCCCTGGCTTTCCGGGCGGCCTCACGGGAACGGGCGGCCGAGATGACTTTCTCGGCGATTTTTTTCGCCACCGGGGGATTTTCGTCGAAATATTCGGACAAGTACTCGTTAATGACCGTTTCGACAATTCCGCGAACATCGGAGTTACCCAATTTGGTTTTGGTCTGTCCTTCGAACTGGGGATTGGGAACCTTGACCGAGATAATAGCTGTCAGTCCCTCGCGCGAATCATCGCCAATCGCATTCAGCCCGTTTTTGCCGTTTTTGAGCAGGTTATTCCGGGTGATATAATTATTGATACTCCGGGTCAGGGCAGTGCGAAAACCGGTCAGATGAGTGCCGCCTTCGATGGTATTGATGTTGTTGACGTACGAAAACAAATTTTCGATATAGCTGTCGTTGTACTGGATGGCAATTTCGACCTCGACCCCGTCGCGCTCTTTCTGGATATAAATCGGTTTTTTATACAGGACGTTTTTACTTTCATTGAGATATTCGACAAATGACGATATCCCGCCTTTATAAAGAAATTCGACTTTTTTACCGGACTGTTTATCGTCGAGAATAATTTTCAGTCCCCGGTTTAAGAAAGCCAGTTCGCGCATTCTCGAAGCCAGGATATCGAATTTAAATTTGATTTCGGAGAAGATATCTTTATCGGGAATAAAGGTGGTTTTTGTTCCGGTCTGTTTGCGTTTGCCGATAACCTTTACGGGTTCTTTGGCGACACCGCGCTCATACTCCTGAAAGAACACCTCGCCATCGCGGCAGACTTCGACCTTGCACCATTCGGAAAGGGCATTAACCACCGAAACCCCGACACCATGCAAACCGCCGGAGACTTTGTAGGAGGAATGATCGAATTTTCCGCCGGCATGGAGCATGGTCATAACCACTTCGAGGGCTGATTTTTTCTGGGTCGGGTGAATATCGGTGGGGATTCCGCGGCCGTCATCGGTAACGGTTATGGATTCGTCTTCATTGATATCGACGCCGATGACAGTGCAGTATCCGGCCATCGCCTCATCAATGGAATTATCCACGACTTCGTACACCAGGTGGTGCAGACCTCGCTTGCCGACATCGCCGATATACATGGCCGGGCGGCGACGGACCGCCTCGAGGCCTTTCAAAACCTGGATAGTCTTGGCATCGTAATTGGATTCTTTTTTCATTTCTTTTTCTACGGTAACCGTATCGTCCTTCATTTCAGTTCGCAATCCTTTCGCGTCATGATATAAAAAGTATCCGTTTCACAGCCCGGCCGCCCGGGACGGCATGAATTTTCTCCAGAATGGCATCCACCTCCATAGACATCTGGTGGCGCCAGACGGCATCGGGCACGGATACAAGCAGAGTATCATCGGAGAATCTTACGGCCCGGGAAACCGAGGCCATTTTATCTCCGACAATACCGGCCCAGCGGCTGACAATCCTCCAGCCGCCCAAATTATGAGCCAACCCGAGGCGGACCATAAGACCGTCCAGGAACGTTCCGAGAAGGACGGCATCCTTTTTATTACCCCCGGTATTGAATGTTTTCATAACCCTTTAAAATAGCACAATTACAAACCATTAGCAAGGGAAAAGTGTTTAGCTATCTTGCTAAAATATAATGAGTTACGACAATAATTGGGGTGTTGTTGGCGTTGAACTTCTACCAGTTTTTTTCGACTGATTTAAGCTGTTTTTTATGCGGGAATTTGGGGTTGGGAATAAAGAAATCGGGGCCCTCACGGCGGACCAGGCGGACGGTCAGATCCTGGCAAGCCTGGCAGCGCCTGATGGAGTTAAAGTGGTCTTTTTTTATCAGTCTTTTGGAGCGATGCTCCGGGGCATAGACGGGATGATTGATAATCCGGTATCCTGCCGATGGATCATTTTCATCGAGGAACTGCACACCGGCGATAATTTCTCTTGTTTCCGGATCGTAAACCGTGGCGCCGGGGCACTCAATAAACATTTTATCTTTATCGAGACATTCGTTTTCACCGAAGGGATTGACGACCTCATCGCTCTGTTCCGAGACCGGTTCGCGTTTAAGGCCTTGTGATTCGAATGGATCGGTATTTTTGTTTCTTTTATCAGAATCGATTTTTTTGCTCATGTTGCTAACCCCTGACGATGAGAAAGATTGAAAAGAAGGCGACCGTTACCGGGAGGATATAAACAAAGGAAAAGGGGAGAAAGTAAGTGGCAACAAAGGTGATGGCAACCGACGGAACGGCGACATAACGGACGATATCGAAGGAGACTTTGACAGCTTTGCTCAGTAGCAGTCCGGCGATGCTTACCAGGAGAATGGCGGCGGCAATGAGACCGGCGGTGCCGAATTCGTGTTCGACATAATTTTTAGCGGAGTCGAACAGGCCGCCCGGCTGGGTGATCTGGGTCAGGGTCGTTTGCATCAGTTCGGGGATACTCATGTTTACCTCGCGACTTAGTGATCCTCAAGCGGTTCGATAGTGAGGGATGATTCGCCGACGCGGTTGAGACCGGTCATCCGGTGGGTCAGGAAATTTTGCGATGAAATCCAGTTGTGAGATATGGCGAGGACTTCGTTATAGTCCACGTCCGATATCCAGTCAAGGATGATGGAGTCGATATTGCGGCCATTGACCTCGACATCATCCATGGTAAGCGTGAATCTGACTTGCATCGTAATAGCCCTTTCAGTGCGACCTTTTAATTTCCTGAAAGATGATTTTGCAAGCCCGATGCCGCCCCGGAGCGATTTCTGCGGTGTGACGTTAAGTTGTTACGGGACAATGCGGTAATTTACAAATTGTGCAGGATATGAACAGCCTGATGAGTGGTATGGGCGCGGTCATCATAAAAATTATATGGCGACCGGCCTATACAAAATGGGATAAGTAAAACCCCGGTCTAACCTTAAGACCGGGGTTTAAGTTTGTATTGCGGATTTTTACTGATGGTTCGGCATAAGGCCGGTTGCGTTTTGAACATGTTCTGCCGGCTACCGGATATGGGAAAGCGAAGGTGAAACGAGCAGGATATGGTTCCTCACCTGTTTGAATAGATGTCGGTATAATGTCCATATTTGATACCCGCATCACCCGGGGCGACAGGCGGACGGTTCCAGCGTGGTCCAAGAAGCTCAACCGCGCCGACAGCCGTCCCATGTTCTTTTTAATCCATAGGCACCTCCCTCACTTAATCTGGTTAAACGACTCTGACGTCGTGGGGTTATATTTAAATAAGATATTGATGTCAACCTCCGTAAATCCGGAAGGCTGATGAAGGATTATGGATATGTTCTGAGAGGGGGTGTCTTCAATATCAATATAACATTCCCGGCTCCCCTGGTCAAGTGTTTTTATTGAGAGTGATTTACAGAGCCACCGGTCGTATTTGGTACAAGTAAAAAGCCGCCGAGAAAGCATCATCGGCGGCCTTTATATTAACAGCGTCAATTCTACGGGCAGACCGGGGCCGGCCCGCTCTTGTACAGGTAACTGATCAAATATGTTGCATCAAGTATATTAACCGCGCTATTGCCGTTGGCATCCCCCGCTTGGGGAGGTACCGGGGCCGGACCATTGCGGTACATGTACGTAATAAGGAAAGTGACATCGAGAATGTTAATACTATTATTGCCGTCGGCGTCACCGCAAGTAAAAGCGGTGTAGGCAATATGGAAAGAATCATCGAAAGACTCTCCGCATTCGTCGGTTACGCGGATGGTGACATCGATTATTTCATCTTCGACCGGGGTGTATTTCCAGAACCCGTCGGATACGGTCCCGGGGCCGTCAATAACAGCACATCCATTGAGATTCCCATCGGAATCATCGGCCGTGACCGGCAGGCTGATTTCCGTCGGCGGCATTATCTGCGTGATGGAAGAATCGGGCGGAACGGCGCAGGTCGGGGGATGGTTGATATCGAAGATGACGATAAAATCGGATTCGCAGGAGAAGCCCGAAGAATCGGTACACCGGATAGTGATCTCCAGAGTATCGGGCCCGGAAGGAGTGTAGTACCAGTTGCCCTCGATTACCTGCCCGGCCCCGCGAACCAGTTCCGGGCCGGAGGCCAGATTGCCATCGGGATCATAGCAGGCCACCGGCAAAACCACCTCGGAAGTTGTGCACTGGAAGATCACGGTGTCGGACGGTGTTTCGCAGATCGGGGGGAGATTGCCGATCACCTCGGTTTCCCCGAGATAGGGTTTAAAATTCTGCTTAGTAACGGTAACATTGATAAATCCATCACTGGCCGGGGAGATATCGATCAAGGCATCACCGGAGGCATCGGTGTAGGTCCGGGCAAATATTTCCGAGCCTTTGGACAGGCAGACCAGGGCGCCGGCCACCGGCCCGCCGTATTTCTCCACATGGACAGGGAATGATTGCGGCAGGGCTTCGATTTCGTCGGCATGAGTGACGGTAAAGGTTTCGACCAATCCGGTCCAGAGAGTCATCTCCGGCTCGCCGAGAAGGTTGAAAGTCCAGTCGCTGTACGGCCAGACCTGATCGATATTGGTAGCGCTTTTACTGTAAGCCAGAATATCCCCGAGACGGGTGAGATTCTGATTGAAAAGGCCTTTCCAGCAGTACAGGTCGAGTTGTGAGGAGAGACTCAAGGGATCGCCGACATAGAACCAGCCGCTTCTCGTGTTTCCGGTGAAGGAAATCGCACCGGTGGTATCGTTATCGAGGATAAAATGTTCCGAGATGGCGTCCTCGATATCCATCCGGTTGGCATGGCAGCCGACCGACCAAATATTGCAGTACTTATGATAATTGGTCAGGTACGGAATATCATAATAACTGATATACCAGCCGTGGTTCCGATCCCCTGTGCCCATAACAGAATAATTGGCATGATCATTGTGATTGAGAAGATTCTGGCCGTCATTGATAGCCGCCAGAAAAGCATCGCGATGGTTGCCGGCATCGGTATCATAAATTTTCGTCACCGCGAAACGGGAAGGGATATAGTTGATATCAATACTGTCTTTGAGATACTGTCCCCGGGTCAGGGTGTAGTAGGGCGGATCGGAAGCGATGGTCAGGTCCATACCGAGCAGGGTGATATCGAGAGCGTAATTCAATTCGGGGGGATTAGTTTCATATTCGATAACTTTGTTGACGAAGCGGGTCACCTCGGTCGATCCCTCGGCAGTGGAACGCCCGACATAAACCTCGGGTTCCCAGTCATCATCGTAATCGGCGTAGTAGTTGTCGCTGGGAACGCTTTCGCTTTCATAAGTTCGGTAAGCAAAGGGGATGGTGGTATTTTCTCCACCGATCAGGAAATACATCGTGGCCCAGTTCTGATGCGCATCGATGATAAAATTACGGATTTTGGCTTTATTGTCAGTACCGCTGTAATTGGCGTAGATGAAATCGGTGGTGATGACGGTATCTCGGACGCCTTTTCGGGTATGCCAATCGGCCAGGGGTTGATATGATGAGGCGTTGGCGGTCGAGGTGATAATGACGTGATCGAAGGGTGTTGCCGAAGGCAGAGCGGTCGATGATTTGTTAAGTCCCGTCGATGAACTCAGGAAAATATCCTCAGGATTTATAACGGTTAGGGCCAGGCGGTCCTCGTAAATGGTTCGAATTTGATCGGAAGCATTTTCCGGGAGATAATCACCGCAACGGTAACCGTCGGTACCGTGCAGGATGAATTTAATATTTGTGGCCAGGGTTAATTTTTTTTCAGCGGGCAGGTATTGAACCGGGCAGACCGTCACCAGGGCAAATGATTGCCCGGCCAAATCGGATTGGCCGTCGAGGATGATTATTTGATTGGGATATGATGATGCGGAGCGGTAAATATCCGGATCGGGGGCGATAAATTCGGCATCATCAACCGAGTTCCCGATTTCAAGAGGGAGCTGAGCCGGAAAAATGTTGTATTGACCGGCGATATCTTCAAAATTTATTTCCTCGATTTCGATCGAGGTGACTTTCATCCCATCGGGTATGGCTATTTTCAGTTGACGCGAAGGCAACATGGGGGCGCCGGGCAGGTTGAGATAATTATGATCGACCATGCGGATTATGTCGTAATCCATGATTTTATCGACTTGGAGCTGATCGCTTGAGAAGCCAATGGTCCGGCTGATCGCAAATGATTCATCGGCGGCCAATGCGGCAGTCGAGATAAAAAGAAAACCCGCCCAGAGGGCGAGGCACCGGATCGGGAAGCTAAGTCTTTGCAATGATTTCATTTATCCACCTCGGCAAGTAGTAATAGTTTCCATTCTCATGCGGTAGGCTCGAGCCGAGGGTAAGTAAATATTCTGCAAATCGGCTCGATGTCGGCCTTTATCGCCCGGCATTCAAAAGTCATATCGCTTATGAATTATACTAAATTAAATGAAACTGTCAAAGCGCATTTTGTCTCCCGGGTGTCTTCAAAGGATGTTCATTTTATTGGCGGGCAAGCAATTGGAATATCCCCGGAGGGATCATTCGATCCGGTAAATCGGATTATATGATCCTTATTCAGGTATTGACGAGTATAAAAAAGGCCAGCCATGTCAGCTGTCCTTTTTTTAAATTTCAATTGGCTTCTTATGGACAATTTGGAGCCGGACCACTCTTATACAGGTAGTTAATCAAATAAGTAGCGTCAAGAATATTGATGGATAAACTATGATTAACATCGGCCGCCTCCTCGGGATCCGGGGCCGGTCCGCCTTTATAAAGATAGTTAATCAGGAAAGTGACATCGAGAATATTTACGGCCCCGCTCCCGTCGGCATCACCGCAGGTATAATCGCAGGCATCGCCGACCCCGTTGCCATTGGCATCTTCCTGACCGGGATTGGGGACTTCAAGGCAGTTGTCACAGGCGTCACCAACGGTATCGGAATCACCATCGGCCTGATCGAGATTATCGACGGCAGGGCAGTTATCGCAGGCATCGCCCAATGAATCCGCATCGGAATTGGCCTGGCTGGTATTGGCCAGATAGGTGCAATTATCACAGGCGTCGCCGACATTGTCGGAATCGGTATCTTCCTGGCCGGCATTGGTTACCGTCGGGCAATTATCACAGGCATTGCCGAAGGCATCTTCATCGGAATTAAGCTGGTCGGGATTGGCGGTATTCACGCAGTTATCGCAAACATCGCCGACATCGTCGGAATCGGCATCCTCCTGGCCGGTGTTGGCAATACCGCTGCAATTATCGCAGGCATCACCGACCTCATCGCCATCGGAATCGGCCTGATCGGTATTATAGGCATAGGGGCAGTTATCGCAGGCATCGCCGAGACCATCGCCGTCGGAATCAAGCTGGTCGGGATTGGAAACCGTGGGGCAATTGTCGGTGGGGCAGCGATTATCGGGATAACCGGGGTCGCCATAACCATCATTGTCGGAATCGAAACATGGAGGCGGGGTCCAGTCGCTGAGGAAATACAGGATATTGGCAATTACGGTATCGCGCTTGTCATAGCTGCTGAAATCACTGGAAATGGCTTCATAGCCCCAGTTGAAATAAACGACCCGGAAATCGCCCTCGTAGCTGAGGGCCGAGGGGCCGCCGCTCTTGAAATTAAAAGCGGCTATGGCCGGGCTGATAACTTCAATCATCTGGGAAAGGGTGAATTCCTGATTGGCGCCGCTGATATAGCGAAGGCTGAGACCATCACCGATCGGAGAACCGGCCACGCCGTCATGCTTCAGGTTGAAATACATGATATCCGGGCGGGCGTGAAGATAATCGACCATAAACGAGGAATCCTCGTTGTAAATCTCGTTGGCCAGACCCTGGCCGGTTAAAAACAGGTTCCCGCCGTTATCGAGATAATCCTTAAGTGCGGTATAATCGGCAACCTGGAGCAGGTTGGAGGAAGTGTCTCCGGTGAACCAGATGACGGTTCCATATTCATTCAGGATCAGGCTTGAAGGCGAACCCTGAGTCTGTTTGTGCCAGATATCGGTCGGGGCCATTTTGGCTTTCAAATCATCATAGTACAGGTTTTCATAGGAGCCGCTGCGATCATCATCGACCAGGAGAATATCGGTTTTGCCGATGACTTTCTCGAAAGCGAATTGGGTCTGATACCCCTCGGTGGTTTCGATGGTTACATAGAACGAATCATAAATCGGATAGGCAATATCCGGAACCGAGAAAACCATCGGGTCGCCGCTGTTGTCGGCCGAACCGCCATCACCGCCGATATACGGGAGCACGATTGACTGGGTCGGGTAGGTGACACCCGGATCGTTTGAAGTGATAGTGATGGCGGCATTGGTGGCGCTTTTCCATTCGTTGGAAAGATAGAGATAAACTTCGACATCCTCCAGGGGATCAAGAATACCGTCGGCATTGTAATCATCGAAGAAGATCGAATCGACGGTGAAATAGGGTCGTGACCATTCGATATCGAGGTTGGCGGTCATCAGTGAATCGGAATTGGAGACGTTCCAGACCGAAACCTGGGTTATTGCACCGCTGTAGTAACGGCTGTTGGGGGTGGTGCGGTCGTCGAAAGAGCGGACATTGAGCGGTCCCGGGTAAAGATCGGCGGCGTCACCGTCATTGTCAGCCCATTCCAGTTGAAATTGGCCATCGGCCTGTTCGAGAGCGACCTGGTAATGGTCGACATCATCATTACCCCAGCGGGAATCATCGACATGATAGATCGCCAACCCGGCGCCGGGAAGGAATAGATCGGAACCGACCCGCTGTCGATTTTCAACCAGAAAATATTCGTTACCGACCGCTCCCCCGGCCGCCAGCCGATAGACCACAGATTCGGATTCCGATTGGGGAATGGGAACATCGATCATGTTGGCGGTTACATTGATGGGTTCGACAAAACCGACATAGGATTTGCACCAGGCGTCGAAATGGGCCGGGCTTTTGCCGCCGTTATTCCAGCTGCCGGCGGCCATCAGTGACCAGTTTCCCAATCCGGCCGAGGTGGACGGATCATAGTCGGTATCATACAGATCGGGGAGACCCAGGACATGGCCGAATTCATGGGCGAAAACGCCGAAATCGGTAACCGACTGGGTATTGATTCGCTCTTCGGGTTCGCAGGAATAAGTCTGAATCCAGACCCCGTCGAGATAGACACGATTGCTGTACAGACTCCACTGGTGGGAATGGATATCATCATCACTCCCGGTTTCTTCGCGTCCGGGTCCGGAATGGATAATAAAAAGGCCGTCCACGTAACCATCGGGAACGCCGGACGGGCCATAGGTATCATACAGCGAAAAATCAACATCGGCATCAGCCGCCAGGACGGCATATCGGGTCAGGCCCTGGGAATTCTGTGGAAAGGATCCCATACCGGCCAGCCCGTTGACGTAGTAAGTGTAATCATGGGGCATCCGATACCACCCGTAAGCATCTCCGATAACATAGAATGTACCATAGGAATTCTTCAGGTAGAATTCGGTCAAGGAACCGGTTGGATTGATACCATTTTCAGAGAAAAGCACCGAATCGAAATCTTCCGGTGATCCGGCCACGACCCCGGCCGTATATGGCTGATCGTCGAAATCGACCAGGATGACAATAGCCCGAAGAGTATCGACTTCACCCGATGAAGTCGAGAGTCTTTTAATAGCGGTGGTTCGTTCAGGGTTGTTTATCCCTTTGGCGTGGGCATCGACGAGGGATTTCATGAAATCGGTGAGTCGTCCTTCACTGCGAAGTCGTTCGACCAGTTCGGGAGACGGCGGTGAGGCATAGGCGGCGATTCCCAGAAGAAGACATAAAACAGCAATTCCAATAGCCAGCCTGGATCCGATAAAGAGATTCATAATTATATTCCCCGAGTTTAGATTAAAATTCCTATTCCTTTAACAAGACCGAATTCAATTTGTTCACTGCCGCAGGCAGACCAGTCCGGTCCGTTATTATATTTTTTCGGTATTCTCCTGTCACCCTTCACTAAAATATGGCGTATGGCGGGTATCTGAGGGATCTTTATTTTTCTATTTTATAAAATACGCACAGAAGCCCTTTTGTCAAGCGGGGAATTGTCTCACTTGCGGTTAGAGATCAATTGCGGATGTTTCAAGGGGAAATTCAGAATGCGAGTCCGATATCGATATAAAATTGATCCGGATGATTACCGGATTTGCCGTAGCCGAAATCGATCGGACCGATAGGCGAATCATAGGCCAGCGAAAATCCGAAACCATGACGAATATTCTTCAATTTGATCTGATCGACCGTGCTGTAAACCTGACCGAGATCATATCGCGAGGAGAGGTAGAAGCGATACGGTAATTTAAATCGAAGCTCGAAATTGCCCTGGATCATTTTGCCGTCGACCAGTTCATCGGTTTGAAAGCCATAAAAAGAATAATGACCGCCGAGGTAAAATTTTTCGGAATCGGGAAGGCCGTGTTCGGCATCGATATGCCCGATAGCCAGCCGGGGATGGAAATTAATCCGGTCAGTAATGGAAAAATAGGATTCAATGGAACTGAAAATCCGGGTATACTCTATTTGTCCTCCCAGAATATCGGCGGCATATCTTAAATTGAAGAGGTGTTTTTTCCCGCCGGTCGGGAAGGGATAGCGATTTATGGTCTCGACACGGGAATTAAGTTCCAGGGAGCGAAGTTTGATCTTTTCGATTCTTCCTCCCGGTGAATATTTATTTTCCACATTTTCCCATCTGACCCCACTGGTTAAGGTACCCAGACGGGCCAGCTGGTGACCGAGGAGGAATTCGAACCCATAGCTGTTTTCCCGGAAAGATGAATCGGTTTCACCATCGGGATTATAAATTTTGCGATCGAGGATGTTATAGAAGGCCCTGGTTCGATAGGTCAGGTAGGTGGAGAAAAAACGATCGGCCTTGAGGGATAATTCATATCTCTGGCGGCGGTCGGCATAGCGGGCGTGGACAAGAAATTCCTGGCCGGTACCGAACAGATTATCATCGAGGATTTCCAGAAACTGCTCGCTGTAGTATTCATCATCCCAGTGCCAGCCCAGACGAAGCTGGGTGAATTTACGCTCCTCGACCGCAATGCGGACAATGGCGCCGCTGTCTCCGGGGACAATATTCATGGTTACCCGTTCGAACAGGTCGGTGGCAAAGATATTGTTAATGCCTTTGCGGGCTTCACGGGAATTGAAGGGGCGGTTGATATTTAAGGGGAAATTGGCTTTAATCAGCCATTGTTTGGTCCGTTTGTTGCCGGTTACTTTGATTGCCTCGATTATGGCTTCATCGATATCAATGTTCAGGGTATTGTTTTCGGGATCAAAAGTCAGCCTTCGGACATGAGCCAGGTCGAACCCCCTGTATTTATAAAGCGCCACCAGGCTGTCGGAAAAGGATTCGATATCCTCGGCCGAAAGAAAATTGTCTTCGGTACTCAGCAATCCGGCCAGCAGAGAATCGCTGAAAATATGGTTACCATTGATTATGACCGAAAGCCGCGACATGTCGGGTCGGGGTGTCATTTTTACCAGGACAGCAACGTTATCTGATTGACCGGGTTTCGAGGGAAGGTCGATGATATTTGTTTCAAGGCAAAGCAGTTGATGGTCGCTGAAAAAACAATTGATCAGGATATTTATCGAATCGGCGGAAATAATCGTTCCTGTTTTCAGAGGAAAAGCATGCTTTTCATATTCAAGGCCCGGTGTTTCAAAACAGATGTCGACCAGATGGAGCAAACGCGTTTCATGGCTGTTATCCAGAACCCACTCCAGTTCCGGGATAATGGCCTTTCCGGCCTTGTAGCCCAGTTCAATCAGGCTGTCGGCTTTATCGAAATCAGTGCCGGGATATTGAGACAGATCGGGGGATATGACCAAATCCGCCTCGCGGAGAGCCGTCTCGAGTTTGTCGATGGTCATGATGGAAGTGACCTGGTTGGCGATATCGACCGGATCGTTGATTTTATCTTTCGGCAGGAGATCGCTGGTGGTATTGACGGCGACGATTAAATCGAGATCAGGGGCAAGGCGGCGGACGACATTGACCGGGATAGGATCGACCATGCCTCCATCCATCAGGATCATATCCCCGGTTTCCACGCCGGTAAAGGCCAGCGGGAAAGCCATCGTGGCTCTCATGGCATCGGCCAGATTTCCTCTGGCGAGGATTTTTTCGCGACCGGAGACAATATCGGTAGTGACGGCTCTATAGGGGATATGCAAACGATTGAAATCGCCTCCGGAAATGTAATTGGCTTTCATGGTCAGGCGGCTGAGGAGGTCGCTCAGTCTCTGTCCGGCGGTCAGGCCGCTGGGAATATAGGGATGAAAACCATCGAACCGAATGGATATCAAATATCGTTCCATCTCCTCCCGCTGGGTGGGGAACATGGACATCCGGGCCGGTTTATTGGTAAACAGTTTATTGAAGTCGATATCACCGATAATACTGTCGAGGTCATCGGCGCTGTAACCGGAGGCATAGAGTCCCCCGATAATACCGCCGATGGAAGTTCCGGCAATAGCGCCGATCCGGATATCGGCTTCCTCGAAGGCCTTTAAAACGCCGATTTGAGCCAACCCCCGGGCTCCGCCCCCGGATAAAGCCAGCCCGATTTTATATCCCGCTTCGGCCGGCTGATAGCCTGTTTCGCACCAGCCGATCCGAATGGTGGTGGTGTCGCCGACGGCGGTCCCGGCCAGAATCAGGCAGACGAGCATAATCAGCCCGATAGATTTAGCTTGCATTTTACTCAGTTTCATATGTTTAATGGAATTAATAAAGGTGCGTGATAACTAAAAGCAAGCAATATTGTCGAAGCTGACTCAAACCGAAAAAAAACGACTCAGGTCATTGCTGAGAAAAAAGGGACGCTCGGAATATCGGCAATTTATAGCCGAGGGGGTCCGCCTTTTAGAGGAAGCCCTGCGCCATGAGCGGATGCCGGAGAGGGTTTTTTACTCGGAAACCCTGATCGGTGAGAGAGGATTGAAACTTGTCAATGATTTTCAGGGGCGGGGAGTTGCGGTGGAAATGATTACCGCCAGAGATCTGGATCAGTTATCGGATACGGAACATTCCCAGGGTTTGATCGGGTTGTTCAATATTACCGAGGCTAATCCGGGTGACCTGAATGACAGCAATTACAGGAATTTCCTATTGATCGATAATATCTCCGATCCCGGTAATGCCGGGACGTTGATTCGCTCGGCGGCGGCTTTCGGTATCGATATGATTCTGCTGACAGGGAGCACCGTGGATCCGTACAATCCCAAGGTGGTCCGATCATCATCGGGAGCGATATTCGCCGTACCGGTATATGGAATGACATCATCATTTTTTGATAAATGGCATCGGGATCGAAAATTACCGCTTTTGGTCGGCGATTTGCATGGAGATGACCTTGGGGTAATTTCCGGGGATCTCCGCCTTGAAGACGGCTTTATTCTGGCCATTGGTTCCGAGGCGGAGGGGATTTCCGAAGTATATATCGCCGGGGCGGATGCCCGGATAAGAATAGGCCACAGCGACCGGGTGGAATCCCTCAATGCCGCGGTGGCGGGCTCGATTTTAATGAAAGAGCTGTATGATTTGTTTTCGGGGAAGGACTGAGATATGAATAAAAGGACATTGCTGTTTATACCGATTGCCTGGATTACTTTTGTGTTGATCACCACAGGAACCGAAATTTATGAACTTGGTGACGGCCGCTTCGGAACCAGGGAGGAAGTCGTATCGGAAAAAGCCGAGTCCGGCGGCCTGATAACGATTACGGCGGCCTCGTACCTGTCCGGGAAGTTATATATCAATGTCGGGGATAACAATGAGGCCAGGTTCAGTTATAAGAAAATCATCAAGACATCATCGCATTCCAAAGCAATCGATTATGCCGATCTTATTCAGGTGGAGTTACAGAAATCCATAGATGGGTTGAACCTGTTGTTGCGTTCGCCCAATCCGGCTCCCTGGTCCAGCAGTGACGAGGCCGGGATAATTGAGGGGAATCTTGATATTCCGGCCGGGTCGCGGATTGAAGTCGATGCCGATTATTTTGATTTGATTGTCGATGGTCCCTTTTCATCGGTCAAGAATGAGGGGTCGTTCGGGCAGATTGATGCCCAGAATATACAGGACCGGATCGAACTGACCACCACCAGCCGGGATATAAGCCTGAAAGATATTAAGGGCGAGGTAGTAATCAATACCACCAATGCGGATATTCGGATCAAGAATATGGTAACCAGTTTCGAGCCGGCCCGAATAAAAAACGAAAACGGGAACATCTTGATCGATGGCGCCACCGGGTCTTTTGTGGTCAGGAGTAGTTTCGGTAAAATACGTCTGAGTGGCATACAACTGGTGGGTGAGAATACCCGGATAATCGGAAATCATTGCCCGATCAGGATGGAGATCGAAAAACTGAGCGACGCCTATCTGGCGATAACCAATAATTATGAAGATGTCGAGCTGGCCGTGCCAAAAGACCTATCGGCGAATTTTTCGCTTGAGGTCAATCCCGACGGGGAGATTCATGTCGTGGATATTCCGGTTAAGCCGCTTCAGGTAACCCGTAATCGGATGGAAATGGTATCCGGTGATGGTGAGGGGCAGATAACGATTGATCTGGGCGGTAATGCCGATATAAGTATCGAAGGAGTCCGTTAAACTGATGATACGATTCAAAGGCATTATAGCAGTCTTAATGGCCGCCATCCTGGGGGGCGGTATATTTGTTTCACCGGCGACTGCGGCTGACCGTCTGATTCTTCCCGAAGGAGTCTATTACCATCGGTTCATTTCAATGGTCAACGGTCCGGAAGCGACCTGGATAAATCCGGCCGGACTGGGATTATATACCGCCATTTGCACACAGGTCATAGGGGAGTATTACGACGGGGAGTTCGCCGATAACTGGGGATTGAATCTCACCGGTGAGGGGATCGGTATTGGCTATCGGCGTCTGCGCCATTTTCTGGGAGATGATTACCGCGAATATATCTTCGGGTTGGGACAGAAGCTGAGTCACGGTTTCTATATTGGCGGTTCCTATTTGTATATCCCGGAGGGGCCGGAGGGGTATCATAAAAAGCATCTCTGGAATCTCGGTTTTATTCTTCGCGAGAATCCAAAATACTCGATAGCGGCGACATTTACGAATTTAAACAGAAGTCGCGTTGCGGGGGAAAAAAGCGATATCGAGCAGGTTTATTCGCTGACATACATCATGGACCGGAATCTGATCGCCCTTTCGATCGAGGTAAGTCTTTCAACCGGCCAGAGTCTTTCCGGGGCATCGTATAACTACGGAATAAATATCTATCCCATCAAGGGAACGGAAATTTATGCCAGTCTGGATAATGATGAAAATTTTGAAATCGGGGCCAGAGTCAATTTGACCCAG
This sequence comes from Candidatus Zixiibacteriota bacterium, assembly GCA_016933955.1. Taxonomy (NCBI): domain Bacteria; kingdom Pseudomonadati; phylum Candidatus Zixiibacteriota; species Candidatus Zixiibacteriota bacterium. The sequence continues at coordinate 109,635 of JAFGTT010000012.1, read as the reverse complement.
TACTTCCTTGGTCTACAGGGCCGTCATCGCAAAGGCAACCGAAACGACGCCACATCGTTTTATGCCGGTTTGGTCAACGGCTCACAGGAATCCCTGATAAAATAAAGCAACCACTTCCGGGATTCCCTGCCCGGAATACCAATATGTGATTAACTGCCGGTAAGAATGAAACCTTTATTGGTAGAGCACGTTTCATATATCGACGCCATGGAAAATTATTGCCAATATGGCATATTTTTTTTAATTTGGGGCTGATGAACGGCACTGTAAAATACCTGCTGACAATTTGCGGCCTGCTTATAATTGCTGGTTTGCCGGTTGTTTCTCCGGCCGGCCAGGAAGTCGGCAAGACGATTCTTCCCAACGGCCTGACATTAATTACCTGCGAGGATCGGGCGACGCCTCTGGTCTCGGTGGCTCTTATTTATCATGTCGGTATCAAGGATGAGATGCCCGGTCGGACCGGAATCAGCCAGCTTTGCCGCCAAATAATTGCCTATGGCACCCCCAGAAATGACCATGACAATTTTACCCGGATTATCCAATCGGGCGGCGGATTCAGCGGCAGTGAAGTGGATTTTGACCTGACCTGGTTCGTCACCAAAATACCCTCGAATCTTCTTGATACGGTGCTTTATCTGGAATCGGACCGGATGCAGAATGTTGTCATTACGATTGAGAATCTTCTGCTGGCCAAAGATGCTCTCAGACGGGATCGTCTGGTCAATATAGAGAGTTCCATTTACGGCCATATCAACGAAGAATTCATGAACCTGGCCTATAAATCTCACACCTATCGCAATCCTTTTTTCGGCTGGCCCGGAGATGTGAACAGTATTACTATCGAGGATGTCAAGAATTATTATCGGAGTTTTTTTCAACCGGCCAACGCCACCCTGGTGGTTTTCGGCGATTTCGATTTGGCGGCTCTGACAACCAGGGTCAGGGAGTTATTCGGACCCATTGTGTCGTACGGTGTTCCGGAACGCCGGAGAATAATCGAACCGGATCAAATCGGCGAACGATTCTCCCGAATTCAAGGATTTGTGGGCATACCGGCGATATTGCTGGGTTTTCATGCACCTGAAGCGACTCATGAGGATTTTCCCAAACTTGGCCTTATCAATTATATTCTGGCGGGCGGGGAATTCTCCCGGTTGAAACGGAAGATGATTGTCGAGGAAAAGTCGGCCATGTATATCGGCGGAGGCGTATTTCGAACCGAGGATCCGGGAATGTTCTATGTTTATGCCATACTCAATTATGATACTCCGATGGATGAGGCGGAAAAACAGATCTGCGGGGAAATCGAACGATTGAAAACCGAATTGGTCAGCGATGCTGAACTGGAGAGAGCGAAAAACCGGATTGAGGTGGATTATTACCGGGCCATCAGAGATATAGACCGGACGGCCGGAATAATTGGTTTTCATGAAATTATTGCCCGGGATCATGATTACTCGGTTAAATATGTCAAGCAGGTGCGGGCGGTCAACAAAGAGAATATCCTTGAGACGGCCATCAGGTATTTGGGACGGGAGAATCGGACGGGTGTCATGCTTTACTCGGCTGAATCACCGGTGGGGGCAAGGGAGCAACATACAGAACAATGAAGAATAAGGTTTTCATATCGGTTGTCATAATTTTGTCAACCGGACTTCTGTCTGTCGGGACATGTTTTGCCGGATTGATTCCGGAATATTCCGAATTTACGCTGGCCAATGGTTTAAAAGTAGTCATGGTTGAAGATCATCGATTTCCTCTGGTGGATTTCAGATTGCAATTCGGGATCGGTTCCGAGGCCGATTCATCGAGATATTCCGGTCTGGCCAACCTGGCGGTGCAGATACTCAGGGAGGGTACGTCCGAATACCCCGGGGACCTGCTGATCGAGGCGGTGGATTCGGTTGGAGGAATACTGGAATCATCGGCTGATCGGGACGGTGCGGTTATATCCGGGAATTTTCTTTCCCGGGATATAAAATTCGGCCTGGCCGCATTATCCGAGATGGTTATTCGTTCGGAACCGGAGGAGGCTGATTTGAGCCGTCTTCGACGGAATGCGGTTTCGCGGCTGATGCAGTCCAACTCCGTACCAGAGGATAGATTAACCAACACTCTGTTCGAGATGATATATGGTGATGAAGGGTACGGCCTTAATCCTCGCGGCTCCCGTTCCGGATTGCGACGTATCAATATCGATCTGGTGAAGAAATTCCGTGAGCGGTATTTCCGTCCGAACAACGCCATTCTGGCGGTTGGCGGCGATTTTGATGGTAAAGAGGTTAAGAAAATAATAAAATCGCTTTTTTCGGAATGGTCCGGAAAAGTTAAAAATGCCTCTCCGGTAAGTATACCCATTGATCAGGATACTCTTCGCATCTTTATTATCGATAGCCCGGAAGCTCCCAGCACGGAATTCGTTATCGGGCGGCCAATAGGACATCTCGACGATTCCGAAAGCCCGGCGGTTATCCTGCTTGATTATATTCTGGGCAGTTCGGGCGAAATCTCGCGATTGTTTCGAAGTCTTGTCAAGGAGCAGGATCTGGCCACAGGCATAAGTTCCCGGATTCACTGGCTGAAAGGCGGCGGGGTCTGGGAAATACATGGTGCCGCCGCCAATGATATGGCTCCCGATGCGGTTCATGGGGCACTGAGGATAATAGAAGAGATAAAGAATATCAGGATCCCGGCGCAGGAACTGAAAGGGGCCGCGAATTTTTTCCGCGGGGTGGTACCGATGTACTTCGAATCGCCGTCAACGACCCTGAAGCAGTTAACCTGGCTGTATGGCCTGGGACTTAAGTTTGACTATAATGAAACCATGCTGAAAACGATTGATTCGGTGGATCCTGCGGCCCTGAAGCAGGCCGCCCGGAAGGACCTGGATTTTAATAAGTGGACAATTATTATTATCGGACCGGAAGTGTCGGTGAAGAGTGGTTTGATGGATCTGGGTCCGGTGGAACTGCTGACGGCCGACGATAATTAAGAAGACCAAAAATAAAACCCCGACCGGTGTCGGGGTTTTTTATGTCCGGTAAAATCAGCGGATTATGCATTATTGGGTCAGCTTATTCACTGGCATAGCCAACCTCAGACTGCTGCCATCGGGTTCTCTGGAAAATACGAGCCTTGGGGGTTTCGGGCGGCAGTTTGGATGGATCATCCAGATCAGTATCATAGGCCCAGTCACGAATAGGCGGGTCGTAGTATGTTCCACCCCAGTTCCCGGTGGCCTGTTCGGAATTCCAGAGATTAACCAGCGAGCCGCGCCACGAAAATTTGACTCCGGACCAAGTTTCCAGGAATCGCGGCAGGTTTTCCAGACCGCCATTATAGTTGGTGGAGGTGGAATTGGTGTTACCGGTCATGATTGAAGCATTAACCGAAGTCTGTGAGGCGACCCGAGAACTTTTACTATAAGTTGATTTGGAATCATTCCAGCTATTGGATAAAAAGGTTACCGCATCGGCGGCCAGCGAAACCGGCTGCTTGTCGACAGTATTGAAATTGCCTGCGACATACATGGGGTTTTCGCTGACGATGGCCATCCCGGTCCCGACATCGGACCCGTTGGTGAGCCGGATGGCGTTAAATGTTCCCGAGCGCTGATCGGAAGCATAGATAACGCCATTGGTCGGATAATATGAGGAAGTGGCCAGAAGCGACATATTGACATCCGTGGAATGTACGGTTTTGCCTTCACGACCGTCATAGAAAGTTTTGCTGGTGATGGTTCCGGACGGAAGCACGGAAGTGATATCCTGCCAGACGGTTCCGACTTTGGCCAACACGGCGCCGTCGATGATTTTAATGTCGGCATAGTTCTCATAGGAATCGGGGTTACCCGAAGCCCGCTCGATAAGCTTATGCGGGTCGCCGGCATTGGTCAAAGGCAGGTTCAACTGGCCCTGACCGAAGGCCGCGTCCTGAACGCGTCCATCCCAGCGAACCGAAGCCGAATCGTACCATTCAGAGTCGGTCGCTTCCAGAAAAGTACCGTCGGAGTTTTTCATGTTTTGATAATTGCCATCGGTATCCTTGATATAAACACTACCGTTATCGACACCTCCAGCGCCTTTCCGGCCATGCAACAGGTTTCCGGAGCAGGTGACGTAGCTGTCCATATACAGGTTTGATCCGGCCTGAAGCCAGAGGTTACCGTTGGAGTGCACACGCCCGATAAGGCTCATGTCCGGTCCCGGGGCGATTTCCAGATCGTTACCGTAAAAAACGGCAAACTGGAAAAGTGGAACCAGTGCGCATTCGAACTCCTGGGTCAGGGTAACCTGACTTTGATCCAGAGATGAAATACCGGTCGAAGTGATGGTATAGGTTTTGACCAAAGCGTTCAATCCGGCCAGGGTTCCCTGGGTCAGGGTTCGTTGTACGGCGGCGCCGTTGTCCACCGTATTATAGGCGAAACTGAAATTACCGAGGCTTTCACTACCCGACGGCAGGGTGGTCGGGGGAGCGCCGGTGGATTCGTACTGCGATTGGATTGAGGCGGCCACTTTGTCAAGACCGGCTTCGGCGGAATAAAACGCGCCCATTTCCTTCATTTCGTTTCCGGCAATGCTGATTTCATCGTTGGCCAGCTTGATAGCGGCCGCGCCGATCAGCGTCAACATGACCATTATAACGAGCGCTATGAAAGCCGCCATTCCTCGATTCTCACCCATTTTTCTAAAAAGCGTCATCTTGCACCTCCTGTCGGATGCCGTGTGTCGAGAGCCAAAATCATGATCGAGCAATACATCATTTAAAAATTCCTCAAATTAACGTTGGAAGAATAGGTTCTTCGCCGGTAGGGATCGCCGGCGAAATCCGAATCGGGATTATCAGTCCGGGCCACCAGATCGATGGCCACCTCCCGGATATCAGGGATAATGACCGGGGAAGAAATAATGGAGCCGTTTTTCATCCGATACCGGAACTGCAAATCCTCGATATTTTCGGCATACACCTGTGCCGCCTGGCCCGGCAGTTTAAGCATCAGATTAGGGTGGGCAGTATCAGTATTATCGATATAATACTTAACCTGTTCCATGGCGATCAGGATGGATTGCGCAGGATATGATCGCGAGAGCGTCATGGTATTATGCTGGATATGAGAAGAGCTGGTCTGGACATTGGTGATTTCGAAAAACTCACCCCCGCCGGAATCCGGCTGGAATATAAAGACCCACTGACCTTCCTGAAAACATGAGACATCATGCCCATCGCAACGCAATTCCGCGGAAGGATTGGGCATGGCATGTTCGATTACGGCATCGCAGCCGCCAACGGCATAATTGATGACGATCGTATCCGGATTGGCATTGTAGGCTTCCAGCCCGGGCATACCCAGAGGCAAACCGTGTCCGGCCATTCTGATCTGGCGGCCCAATTCATCGATTGCGGCGCGAGCGTTCTGCTGCATATCGGTAACCTGTTCCTGGATGACCCAGTTTTTGTGCTGGCTGATATAGACCTTAAAGACGGTCGTAATGACCAGTCCGGCCAGAAAGAGAGCAATCAGAGTTTCCATCAATGAGATACCTTTTTCACCAGACAGTCTTTTTTCGGGGATGTTCAATCCGGCACCCCGGCCATAGTTAAGTCCTCTCGAATTCATCTCCTACCCCTTTTCGGACGGAAAGAAACACGGCATTATTGGTATGGTTCGATCCGTATTCAATTAAAAATTCCTTAAATTTATGGTTGTCGACGTAAAACGACGTTGATAGGGATCACCGGTTATGTCGGGATCCGGGTTATTGGAACGCGCCAGGATACCGACCGATACCGCCCGGATATCATCGATAATGACCGGTTGATCGATGATCGAACCGTTCTTCATCCGATACCGGAACTGCAAATCCTCGATATTTTCGGCATAGACCGCCGGTGTTTGGCCCGGCAGAATGATCATCAGGTTGGGATGCAGAGTGTCGCTGTTGTCGACATAGTATTTGATTCTCTGCAGGTCGGCCAGGACAACGGCATCTTTGGGATAGGCCCGTGTTAAATTGGTTGTCGGGCTTATGCGGGAATTGCCGATATCGATGCTCTGCACAGCAAAGAATTCGCCGCCACCGGAGTCGGGCTGGAAGATATAGGCCAATTGCCCATCTTCGAAACCACTCAAATCCGATCCATTGCAATCCAGATCGGAGCCGGAGCCCCCCATATCCGAGTCAAGAACGGCCTGGGAGCTGTTACTTCCCACGTAGGTGACGATAATGGTATCGGGATCGGCATTGTAAGCGGCAATCCCATCCAGGCCAAGGGGAAGGCGGTGACCTGCCATTCGAATCTGGCGGCTGAGTTCATCAATGGCCGCCCGCAGGTTTTGCTGTACGTCGGTTACGTTTTCCTGGATAGCCCAGTTTTTATGCTGGTTGACATAGACTTTAAAGACAGTCGTGATCACCAGCCCGGTTAGAAAGAGCGCAATCAGCGTCTCCATCAGACTTATGCCCCCGTGACACTTGAGTTTTAATAAGGCACGGTTCATATAACCACCTATATGCTGTCGGTTCGTACGTATGCCGCCAGGGAATTCTGAAGCAAATCGCCGCTTCGATTCCGCCATGATGCGGTTATGTCTATTTTCCGAAGATGATCGGCAACGGTGGAAACGTTCCAGGTTCGCTGGATACTGTTAATGGTGTCGATACCGCTGGTAATATTGGTTCCGGTCCGAAGTTCCTCGAGTTTCTGTTGCAGAAGCTGAGTCGATTCGGTGGCCCGGTTGGACCAGTCATTGCCCTCCAGGGCGACCATTGCCATATTGAGAAGAAGAAGAAGTGACAGGGTCAGAATAATGATTGACACCAGCACCTCCATGATGGTAAAACCGTTATTTGCGACAATCTTTTTCATTAAATCACTTCCTTTTCTAATTCTTCACGGAAAACCCTTGAAAACAGCCTGCCAATTTGAGACAATAATGGCCGGCGAATATTCCCGGCCGCCGGGCCAGTAGCATTTTGAGATTTTAAGGTGCTGGCAGACAAGGTGTTGTCGGAAAGGCGCGATTTTAATTGATCGTTGGGGCGGGATAAAATTAATTTTCGATTGATTTTAATATTAATCAATCGGATCGCTTCAGATAAAAAAAATATGGGATATCTCCCATATTGAATGGAGTGGGTTCATAGCGCGGCGTTATCCGTGAATAATACCTGTTCGAAGTCTTTCCGTCGGCCCTTCGACAATTTTAAATGTTGAAGCAGGCGGCCTTTATGACTATATATGATCATCGGTAAGATCATGAGATGATGCCACCGAGTGGGAACCGCCGATCGTGCCGGTTGTTTTCTGCAGTAAGGATATTGTTTATGTATTTATCGGTAAAGAGGAAGCGAGGACTTGTCAGATGATGCTGGGTGCCCATATGTCGATTGCGGGGGGGATTTATAATGCGGTTCTGGACGGCCAGAAAGCCGGTTGCGAGACGGTCCAGATATTCACCAAACAATCCAACCAGTGGAAAGCCAAGCCGTTAACCGATGAGGAAATAGAGCGCTTCCTGGTCGAACAAAAGAATACCGGGGTGACGGTTTCATGCGCCCATGTCAGTTATTTAATCAACCTGGCTTCACCTGATGATGAGCTTTACGAGAAATCCGTCAATTCCTTCAAAATTGAAATGGAACGATGCGGGACGCTTAAAATTCCGCAGTTAGTGATGCATCCGGGATCTCATGTCGGTTCGGGAGAGGATAACGGATTGAAACGGATCGCCGCGGCCTGTAATCGTATTCTGGGAGACCGGCCCGATATCAAGACCTCAATCTGTCTGGAAACAACTGCCGGTCAGGGAACCAATCTGGGGTATAAATTCGAGCAACTGGCCCGGATTATCGATCTGGTTGAGGACAAATCGCGGATGTCGGTTTGCCTGGATACCTGCCATATTTTTTCGGCCGGGTATAAAATCCAGGAAGTGTCTGACTACCGGGCGACCATGAGGGAGTTCGACGGGGTCCTGGGTTTGAAAAACCTGAAGGTCATCCATCTGAACGATTCGAAAAAACCGTTCGGGGCCAAAAAAGACCGTCACGAGCACATCGGTCGGGGCGAGCTGGGCCTCGAGCCTTTTCGGAATATAATGAATGATCGGCGGCTGAAAAAAATCCCTAAAATACTCGAGACATACAAGAGCGAAGATTTACATGAGGATATTGAAAATCTGAGTATCCTGCGCTCACTGGTCGATAATAAATAAAATCGGCACGATAATCGCCGCCGGGATGTACTCATGAATTTATCCACGGTGGTTAAAACTTGCAATTACGGATTATTTGGGATATAATAATATTATGAAACTGGGAATTATCGGGTTGCCTCAATCCGGGAAAACGACTCTGTTTAACGCCGTTTCGGGGCAAAATGAAGCGGTCGGGGATTATTCGCGGGCGGTGCATCGGGCCATAATTAAGGTTCCCGATCCGAGACTGGAAAATCTTTTCGGGATTTTCGATCCCCCCCCAAAGAAACTGACCCATGCCGAGATCGAATTTCTCGATGCCGCCGGGTTTACGGGGGAGGGTAGGAAAGGCAAAAGCGAGTCGGAAATAATGCATGATCTGCGGTTAATGGATGCCTATGTGGTAGTGGTGGACGATTTCAATCCCGGTGCCACCGCAGAGCAGGATTATAAAGCCCTGCTGGATGAAATGATTCTGGGCGACCTGATGATGATTGAAAATAATGTCGATAAGCTGGAAAGAGCCATCAAACTGACCGGCAAGACCGAGCGGGCCCGGGAACTGGAGATTTTGAAAAAATGCCGGGAGGCGCTTGATCGAGAGACCCTTCTATCTGAAATCGGTTTGAGCGACGAAGACAAAAAGATAATCCGGGGTTATTCCTTCATGACTCTTAAACCGCAATTATTGACTTTCAATATATCCGAGGAAAAGCTGGCCGATCATGCCGCTCTTTTCAGGGGGTATGAAAAATACAGGAAAGATTCGGTTCGAGATATTTCAGTCATCTGCGGTAAAATCGAAATGGAACTGGCGGCGCTGGCCGAAGAAGATCGGGCGGCTTTTTTAAAAGATCTCGGGATCGAGAAACCGGCGGTCGATAAATTCATACAACGATCGTACAGCCTGCTGGGGCTGATATCGTTTTTCACGATCGGCCCGCCCGAATGCCGGGCCTGGACGATCAGGCGGGGATACACAGCACCGCAGGCGGCCGGGGCGGTCCATACCGATTTCGAACGGGGTTTCATACGGGCCGAGGTAGCCTCTTACGACGATTATATACAATATAGAACCCTTGCGGCCCTGAAAGCGGCGGCGCGATTGAATGTCGAGGGAAAGGATTATGTGGTCCAGGATGGTGATGTCATCCTGTTCCGGTTTAACATATAGCAAGCTTTGATACAGGATGAGACTTTGAGACAAGGGGTTTTGTTGTGGCCGATAAAAAAGATAAAATAGATGCCGGGAATAAATCAGGAACCAGGGTTCTGCCGATCCTCCCCATCCGCGGGATGGTAGTTTTCCCGCATCTGGTTATTCCCCTGATTGCCAACGAACAGAAACAGGCACGGCTGATCGATGAAGCGCTGATGCGGGGTAACGCGGTCGGGATATTTTTACAGACCGACCAGAGTACCGATGATCCCGGGCCGGACCAGTTACATCGTATCGGGACCTCGGGGAATATTCTCAAGATGCTGCGTTTTCCGGACGGGACGATCCGTTTTCTGGTTCAGGGTTTGAGCCGAATCAGGATAGTTAAATTTCTCAGCACGGAACCGTACCTGACAGCCGAGGTGGAAACGATTTCGGATACTGTCACCGGCGGATTGAAGCTCGAGGCTCTTCAGCGTAATCTACTCGAGCAGCTCAAGAAGGTTGTCGATCTCTCGCCCAACCTGTCCGAGGAGCTTTATATATCGGCCATAAACCAGGAAACACCCTCGCGGCTGGCCGACCTGATTACCTCCAATCTAAATATCGCCATCAACGAGAAGCAGTCGATTGTCGAGGAAAACAATGTTAATCGGCGTCTGGAAAAACTGCTGGTTATAATCAACAAGGAAATTGAAGTTCTCGAGATATCGCGGAAGATCCAGAATGAAGCTCAATCGGAGATGGGCAAGATGCAGCGCGAGTTCCTGCTTAGGGAGCAACTCAAAGCGATCAGGAAGGAACTGGGGGAAAAAGATGATCGGGCGGAGATAGATGAATTCGAGGAAAAGATAGCCGAAGCAAAAATGCCGGTGGCCGCGGAGGCGGCGGCCACCAAGGAGCTGGAGCGGTTATCGCGTATGAATCCCGCCTCGGCCGAGTACACTGTCTCGCGAACTTATCTTGACTGGTTGATTTCATTACCCTGGTCGATTTCAACCCGGGATTCCCTGAATATCAGGAAGGCCAAAAAAGTGCTGGATGAGGATCATTACGATCTCGATAAAGTCAAAGACCGGATTCTGGAATACCTGGCGGTGCGAAAATTAAAGAGCGATGTCAAGGGACCGATCCTGTGTTTTGTCGGTCCGCCGGGGGTCGGGAAAACATCGCTGGGCCGCTCGATTGCCCGGGCGATGGGTCGCAAGTTCGAACGGATTTCGCTCGGCGGCATGCGCGATGAGGCGGAAATCAGGGGACATCGCCGGACCTATATCGGTGCATTACCGGGACGGATAATTCAGAGTATCAAGCGGGCGGAGTCGAATAATCCGATTATCATGCTCGATGAGGTGGATAAAATCGGGGCTGATTTCCGCGGTGATCCCTCGAGCGCTCTGCTTGAGGTTCTCGACCCGGAACAAAACGATACCTTCTCGGATCACTACCTGGAGGTTTCGTTCGACCTGTCACGGGTCATGTTTGTCACCACGGCCAATCTACTGGATCCGATTCCGCCGGTACTTCGCGACCGGATGGAAGTGATCCGGATACCTGGTTACACTGATATGGAGAAACTGGAAATCGCCAAGCGGCATCTTATTCCCAAGCAGTTTGAGAATCATGGAATCGTAAAAAACCGCCTGACCATAACCGACAAAGGAATTCTGGAGCTTATCAACGGTTATACGCGGGAGTCCGGATTGCGCAATCTGGAACGGGAAATCGCTACGGTTTGCCGTAAGGTGGCCAGAAAAATCGCGGGAGGATCGAAACAGCGGTACACGGTCGATGAAGCTGATATTCGGCAGTATCTCGGGCCGCAGAGATATTCCCGAGAAGTGATTTCGCGTACCGGTCAGGTGGGAGTGGTTCCCGGGCTGGCCTGGACCTCGGTCGGAGGAGAAATACTCTTTATCGAAGCCACCATGATGAAAGGCAAAAAGGAATTGACCCTGACCGGGCAGCTGGGTGATGTGATGAAGGAATCGGCTATGGCGGCCCTGTCCTATGTCCGCACCAATTGCAATACTTTTGGAATCGATCCCGATATCTGCGGGGATCACGAAATTCATATTCATGTTCCCTCAGGCGCGACTCCGAAAGATGGCCCCTCGGCCGGAATTACGATGGCCACGGCGCTGGCCTCACTCATGTCGGGACGGCCGGTTAAACCGCGTCTGGCGATGACCGGCGAGATTACTCTCCGCGGCCGTGTAATGCCGATCGGGGGCCTTAAGGAAAAGCTTCTGGCGGCATACCGGGCCGGAATCAAAACGGTTATCCTGCCGAAAGAGAATAAAAAGGATATGACCGAAATCCCCCCCGAAATCAGAAAAGGGGTGAAATTCAAGTTTGTCGAGAATGCCGGTGAGGTTATCCGGCTGGCTCTTGAAAGCGGGCCGGTTCGAGGAGGTAAGAAAACGGGGAGAAGTAAATCAGGCAGGAAGAGCAAACGATGAAACTGGTGACGGCGGACATGATGCGGGCGGTCGATCGGGAAGCGATCGAGAAGCGCGGGATTCCGGGGCCGGAATTGATGGAGAATGCCGGGCGCGGGATTGCCGAGCGGATTCGGGATATGATTCTCGATCAGCCCAAAGGCAAGAGAATCGCGGTTTTCTGCGGTAAGGGTAACAACGGCGGTGATGGTTTCGTGGTGGGTCGGTACCTGCATCAGTACGGCGCCGCGGTAGAAATATTTTATCCGGCCCCGCCCGAGCAATTTTCAGCGGAGGCGCAGTTGAATTATGATCGAGCGCGGGAACTCAATATCAAAATGCGCGGAATAGAATCGACCGGGCAACTGCCTGAAACCCTGGCCGTCGATTTTATTGTGGATGCCGTTTTCGGGACCGGGTTTTCCGGGGCGCCGCGGGGACTGCCGGCCGATTTTATCGAATATATCAACGTTCAGAAAATCCCGGTGATTGCGGTCGATTGCCCATCGGGATTAAATGTCGATACCGGACATCACGAGGGAGCGGCAGTCCAGGCGCGGTACACCTTCACCCTGGCCCTGCCCAAGGTTGGATTGTACTATTCTCCCGGACGGGAATTATCGGGATATGTCGAGGTGGTCCCGATCGGGATCCCCGATGATGTAATTGAATTATTTCATATCCGGGAAAACCTGATTACTTTCGAAATAGTCTATTCTCTTCTGCCTCGAAGAAAACCGGACGGGCACAAGGGGGATTTCGGGAAGCTCTTCATCCTGGCCGGTTCGACCGGGCTGACCGGTGCGGCGGTACTTTCGGCCAAAGCCTCAGCCCGGGCCGGGGTAGGACTGGTGACGGTCGGCTGTCCGGCTGCCATAAACCCGATTCTGGAAGTCAAACTGACCGAACCGATGACCCTGCCGTTGCCCGATGTGGGCCGCCGGGGTTGTCTGGCCAAACGCGGCTTGGGTGAGATCAGAAAGAAAATAGCGGAATCCGATGCGGTGGTGATCGGTCCGGGAATCGGACGGCATTTTGAAACCAGGGAACTGGTACAACGACTGGTGGGCCATCTGGACAAACCGGCGATCATTGATGCCGATGGTCTTAATGCTTTCGAGAAGGATCGCACTCCGCTGACTGAGGCGCATGGACCGCTGGTGCTGACGCCGCATCCGGGGGAATTCCGGCGGTTGATCGACAGTGACCCGGCCGATAACCTGTACGATCTTTATGAGCAGGTGCGGGAGTATGCCCGGCGGTATGAGGCCGTGATCGTACTTAAAGGTTCACCGACAATTATTGTGCACCCGGACGGCCGCCTGTTTTTGAACCCGACCGGTAATGACGGGATGGCTACCGGAGGATCGGGCGATGTCCTGACCGGGATAATCGGTTCCTTCCTGGCACAGGGGATGGATCCTTTCGATGCGGCTATTGCGGGAGTTTATATTCATGGTCTGGCGGGTGATCTGGCGGCGGAGGAATTCGGCCGGAGATCTCTGATTGCCGGGGATTTGATCGATTACATGCCCGATGCTTTTCGGCTGGTTCAATCTTTCTGCGAGTAGATTATCAAGGTCAAGGTTATATTAATAAGCCGGGACCGGTTGAATGGCGGCCCCGGTTTTATTATGTCATTAAAGACCGAAATGAATGGCCAGACCGCAACGAAAATAATAAAACCGGTCAGGGTCCGATAATATTTTCCCGGGGTGGCATCAGCAGTGATTCGAGGGCGCGGTGCAGTAAGACAATAAGGGTAGTAATTTCCTCTGACATATATTTAAATTGACGGTCATAATTGGAGGTTGAATTATTCAGGCCAGATATCTGGCCAGCCACTCCCTGCGGTGGGTATCGATTTCACGGTAACTGCCATCTTTGAGGGCCACATGGGTGCCGCCCTCGAGGATAACAAATTTATGAGGAAGGTTATATTTTTTCAATTGGGCCGCCAACGCCCGGGATTGCTCAACGGGGACAACCGTGTCGGCGGTGCCGTGCATGATTAACAGGGGGATATGCCGGGGCAAATTACCGGCGAAATGGACGGCCGACAGCTTTTCCAGTTCTTCCTGTTTTTTTTCTTCGGAAAGACCGACATAATGACGGTCGATATACCGGGCAAAATCCGGTCTGGCTGTCATCAGGGCCGGGACATCGGTAATCCCGGCATGGACAATGGCGCATTTGAAGCGGTCATCCTCGAGAAGCATCCGGTAGGTGTTCATGCCTCCCCGGCTGGCACCCTCGATAGCCATCCGATCGGTATCGCATTCGGGGATATTTTCTGCGGCTTTGATAATATTATGGATATCGTGAAGATCGTCGCCGCCCCACTCGTCGTCGCCCTCCGATCCCATATTCCCGCGGTACTGGGTTGCCAGAACGATATAGCCCCAGCGGGCAGTGGAAGCCAGAATCAGGTGGGCGGTAAGGTCATCGAGCGCTCCTTTGTCTTCGGAGCCGCCCCGGTTCCAGACCAGTACCGGGTATTTCCCATCGGCTATCGGTCGGGCAATATAACCGTTAACATGAAGACCGTCGGAGAGATAGGTGATACTCTCGACAATTGTCCGGTCAAGCAGATCAAAATCATAAAGCCGGCGAACAGCAGCCTGACCGGCTCGGTTTAATTCGACTTTTTCACGCCTTCTGATAATGCCGTCAATATCCATAAAATACCATCCCGGTTAATACGATCAGGAAAATAAATACGGCCTGTCCCCTTGGCAAGAGGCGGCCGCAAAATATACGTTATCTGAAATATAAATCGACGGGCTTATATCCCGAATTCCATTCCAAGTTTAAGGCCGAGCCAGAATTGAAAACTGGAAATGTCATGGGGGATGCCATGGATAATAATTCCTGTATCATCTATATCGGAGATCGGATCATCGCCATACCATTCCTGGGTCTGGGGCATGGATGCCTTGAGATAGGTCACATCTCCGGAAATTTCAAGAAACGGCCGAACCTTCATCAGTCCGGGGAAAATGCCGGTTTTAAACAGGATCGATGAATAGATACCGTTACCCCAGCCATTGGCCGTGGCCACCTTGCGGCGTAAAACGTGATCATCATAATCGGAGGCATAAAAGCGGGAATAGGCCGCCATCAAATCCAGCGATGTCCCCGGCGTGAATTTAATGCTGTAAATCAGACCGATCATAGGCGATGTAAATGTCACCCGGTAATAAAGGGCATAGTGGGTTTCAGAAAAAAAGACGGTATCGGGAGGCGGATCGGAATTAAGCTGCCATCCGGTATAACCATTAATATCCTGTTCCAGTTTCTGGTAGCGAAATCCGGTGTAGAGATAAGTATGGACTTTATTCCATGAGAAAACGCGGTAGCGTCCGTTAATATCTAATTGGAGAGCCTTTTGATCGGCATCGGATTCGGTATAACTCCACATGGTCAGCCGATACCCGGCCGGGGCAGACCAATCATAATCTTTCATTAAGCCGCCCGGATTATTGATATTGGTATAAAGGCCGACGCTGAATGATAGCTTGTCATTGGATTTCAATTGCGGCACGATGCCTATTTCCACCCCGGCCATGAAAAAATCAAGGGGAAAGGTGAGTTTACTTTTGACCCGGTATAATTGTTCATCCTGGCTCCAGGCATAGGCGTCCATCACGTATTCGGCATGTCCGAAACCGCGTTTGATTATCGGTCCGAGGTCGGTTTTCAGAGTTATTCCGGCATTGGAGACGGAAACGGAAACAAGCAGGAAGAGGATGATTAATCGGGTCGTTTTGGTCATGATGTCCGCCTTGATTTTCGGGTATAATTTTCCAAGAGTAACAATTGTGTTGACCGATGTCAAGCCAAATAAAAAGCGGCCGGAGGGGGATTTGTCATCCCGCCTTCCGGCCGCATGGAATTACAACAGAGTTTATTTTATTTCCAGCGAAACATCAGTAACCGGTCCAAAGGCTTCCAGCGGTTGATCGAACATTTCTTTATTGCCGGTAATGATGATTACCATACTATCGGGTTTTAAATATTCCCTGGCAACGCGGTTACAATCTTCAAGTGTTACCGCATGGTAAGCCGCGAGGTCTTTTTCCATCTGGTCCGATGGGAATCCCATGAGTTCTTTGTAGGCTTTATCGCTGACAATCTTGGCCGGGGTATCGTATCCGAAGACAAAGCTATTGATAATTGATTCCCGGGCGAGGTTCATCTCGTCGGCGGTAATACCTTCGTTTTTAACTTGGCGGATAATATCCAACATCATTTTCAAGGCCTGCCCGGTGGCGTCGGCCCGGGTCTGGCAATAGGCAAAGAAGGTTCCGCCATAGGGCCGATTATAGGAGTATGTTCCCACCGAATAGGCCAGTCCGGCAGTGGTCCTGATCAGGCCGGTCATGCGGGAACTGAAACCGCCGCCGCCAAGAGCGAAATTCATTATATCCATAGCATATCGATCCGGATTTTTATCATCCAGGCCGAGATGCCCGATTCGGATATGAGCCTGATTCATATCCCTCTCGGCGTAATAGACGCCGGGAGTATATTTCATGACGGCCATTTCCGGAGGCGCCGGGCGTCCGGTTCCTTTTGCCCATTCCTTCAGATATTTTCCGATTAGCGCTTTGACCTCATCAAGGGTCATATCGCCGGTAATCGCCACGATACTATTATCAGGGGTGTAGTACATCCGATGCTGGGGGATAACATCATCGCGAGTAATAAGTCCCATCGAAGCCAGAGTCGGTCCCCGGCCGTAGGGGTGACCCTTGTATACGGTTTCATAGTACACCCGACGGGTAATTTGACCGGGATCATCATTCTGGCGGAGGATTTCATCCTTTTTGTTCGAAACTTCCAGCGAGAACTTGGCGGAATCAAACATAGGGCGAATCAGGATATCGGCCAGGATGCCGAAGACCGGATGGATATCTTTGCGCAGGCAGTTCATATTGACTATCAGAACCTCATTACCGGAATTGAAAGAGATATTGGCCGCGACAAAATCAAGGTCCTGGTCAACCTGGTCAGGTGTTCGGTCCCCGGCTCCACCGGTCCGCATAAGGTTGGCGGTCAACTCGGCCAGGCCCGACTTCTCGGGCGAATCATAGATATCGCCGCCCTTGAAATAGAAAGCGGCGGAAACCACCGGGAGCTGGTGATCCTCAAGAAAATAAACCACCATGCCATTATCCGCGACAAACCGCACCGGTTCGGACGGTTTGAATTGAAGCGGCCCGAATTTCATATCGCGGGGATTGACGGCCATCACCGATAAAATCCCGATCAGCCAGATGATAATAGTAAGGAAAGCCTTTTTCATTGGACCTCTCCTTTCCCAACGGGAATCAGGGTCGCCACCGTTCGGTTTTCGAGGGTGAAATATTTACGGGTGGTATTCATGATATCCTCGGCGGTGACGGCTTTGAGACGATCCCGCATTTTCATAATATATTTCCAGTCTTTGGCCAATCCTTGGGCGGTGGCCAGATAGGCCGCCAGGCCGATGTTGCTGTATGAGGCCCAGATAAAGGCGGCATCGATGTTGTTTTTAACCTTCTGCAATTCCCGTTCCCCGACCGGCACGGAAGCCAGTTTCTCGAGTTCTTCATATATGGCTTTTTCGACTTCCACGTTTTCGATTCCTTCTTTGGGATAAGCATCGATACAGAAGACGGCGTTATGCAAATCGCCCATCATGCCCCCGGGGAAAGTGTAGGTCGAAACGGCAAGACAGAGTTGACGGTCGATCACCAGTGATTTGAACAGGCGCGAGGTTCGTCCGCTTCCGAGAAGCCGGTCGATAACCCGGAAGGCCGGTTCATCATCGGAGTCAAAAGCCGTCTTGTGGTAGGCAATCGAAATGACCGGGTTGGATTCGAAAGACACATCAACTCGCCGCTCACCGGGCTGTTCCGGTTCAACCGTATAAATCGGTTCTGGATCGGGAGCGGGCGGAATATCGCCGAAATATCGCTCGGCCAGATTCTGCACCTCCTCGAGACGGACATCACCAACCACCGCCACCGTCAGGCGCGAGGGGATATAATAGGTATCGAAGAAATTCCGGAGATCGGAACGAGTGAGATTATTTTCCTCGGATTGCCATTCCCAGAAGATCTGGTAAGGATGGGCAATAAAGGCGGTTCCGATCAATTGCTCGAACAACTTAGCCTCGGGCGAGTTTTCCACGGAAAGCCGCCGTTCCTCACTGACCACGTCCCGTTCCGGGAAGAATTCCCGCAAGGCGGGGTGTTTAAGGCGATCCGATTCCATGGCAAACCACAGCTCCATCCGGTTGGCCGGCAGGGAGACGAAGTAATGGGTAAAATCGTAACCGGTGGTAGCATTGAATTCGGCCGCCCCGTTGCGGGTGTAGATTTCATCGAATTCATTCTGGATAACATATTCGGAACTGGCGGCGGTCAGGGAATCGAGGATATTCTCAAGATCACTGATATACTGCCGGTGCTCTTCGAGTTTTTCAGGTTCATTAAGGGCAATATATCGGGTTTGTTGGCGGGCCATATCGATTTTGGCCCAGACCGAATCCTCTTTATCCATTAATTCTTTTTCAGCGAGGTAATCGGTTGTACCGATTGACTGCGAACCCTTGAACATCATATGTTCCAGCAGATGGGCGGTTCCGATATCGCCGATCTTTTCATAGGCCGAGCCGGCACCCACAACAATGTATCCCGAGAAAACCGGGGCATTATGCCGTTCGACCACCAGGAAAGTCAGGCCGTTATCCAGAGTGAATTGCTTTACCGGGAACTGCATCTCATCCTGAGCGGCGAGTCCTCCGCCACCCAGAAGTAAAAGAAGGATCCCGGCCAGTGCGGAAATACCGGACATTTTCATGATTCAACCTCATCCAAATAATTATATGGTGTTATCAATAATATCAAAAATCTGGTTTAGGTGCGTGATTTGATGGTCGGCTTTATATTTGAAGCGGCCATTACGGTTTATCAGGGCCGACCTGACCTTCATTTTTTCGGCGGTTTTAAGATCGACAATGGTATCGCCGACAAAAAGTATCCCGGAGAGCGGTTCGTTGCAATATTCCAATGCTTTCCGGACAACCGGGTCGGATGGTTTGTAAGCTTTGGTATGACTGGAAATTATTGTCCCATCGAAATATTTCAGGATATCAAACATCCGCAGTTGCTCCTCGAGAACATCGGCATCGGCATCGCTTATTAAAATAAGGCGGAGACCCTTATCTTTCAAATTTTCCAGGGTGGCCACGGTATCATCATAAAGGTGATCATTATTCATATGGTGCCAGCGGTAGATTTCCACGGTTTGATGACTCAGATCCGGTGTCCCGAATTCTTCCGCCGCCAACCGGGTCGACAGGGTTAAAAGCTCCTTGATGGAATAAAAGCGGGGGGGATTTTCATCGAGGTATATTTCCATAAAACGATCGACCATATACCTGAAAATAGGTTCGGATTGTTTCGGATCAAGCCGATCAGCGATAACCTTCAGAGTCGATTCCCCGGTTACCAGGGTGCCGCCGACATCAAAAAAAACAGTATGAATCATAGTAACAAGGCTATTTAATTTCTTTAAACAAGGTTTCGATTCTTTCTTTAATCAGGTCACGGACAGCCGCAAATTGCCGATTCCGATCTTCCGGGGATAAATAAAGCTGGTCGGGATTGGGGATATCCCAGTGGATATGCCTGACGCCGGGCGGAATGGCGGGACAGTGGTCGCGAGCCTGATTGCACAGAGTGATGACAAAATCGGTCCATTCCAGAAGTTCACCGGTCAGCAAATCCGATGTCTGATCGGAGATATCGATACCGATTTCGCGCATGGATGCAATTGCCGCCGGGTGGACACCAATCGGTGTCACACCGGCCGACTTGACCTGAAATCTCCCGTCAGCTATTTGACGGGCCAGCCCCTCACCCATCTGACTCCGGCAGGAATTTCCCGAACATACGAACAACAGGTTTATCATAAATATCCCGCAAACAAATCTTATATACGTCGGCTAATTTCCCAAGATACACATTTTTGATCTCCGAAGGAAATTTTGTCAATTAATACTGCGGTCATCGGAAACATTAGACCCGACCGGAAAAGGCGAGCAGACGAATACTGATAAATTTGATCCCCCGATCCGGATTAGTCGACCCGCCCGTGGCATTTTTTATATTTTTTCCCGGAGCCGCAGGGGCAGGGGTCATTGGGCTTAACCTTTTTGCCCTCACGCTTGAGCGGCTGGGCTTTGCCCCGCCGGGAAGCCTCAGCCATCGGGTTGGCTTCCTCGGTCTGGGTTGCCGAACCAAAACCCATCCCGACGGTGTCTTCGTGTTGAGCGGTAAGCTGTTTCTGCTGGACCTCGCGGCGGCGTTCCTCACGCGATTTCTCCGGAATATTGACCTGGAGTTTATATACCATTCCGACAATATCCTTATCGATCTGGTCAATCAACTCGGCAAAGATACGATAGGCTTCCCGCTTGTATTCGATCAATGGATCGCGTTGTCCATAGCCTCGCAGGCCGATTCCGGTCTTAAGCTGATCCATTTCATACATATGATCGCGCCAGTGGCGGTCGATGGTCATCAGGACGGCGTACCGTTCCAGCTTTCGCATGATTTCCTCGCCGTACAGCCGTTCTTTGCGTTCATAGAATGTCAGAACCGCTTTGTGGACCTGCTCGAATAGCCGCTCGTGGGTCAGGCCGGGAATATCCTCGGCGCGGAATTCGAGATTAAGGAGATAAATATTGCGCAGGTCTTCCTTGAGCGTATTCAAATCCCAGTTTTCGGCGTATTCTTTTTCGGGGCAGTGTCGATCGATGAGGGTCTGGAGAACCGACTCGATTAATTCAACAACTTCGTCCTTGATTGATTCCCGTTCCAGGGCGGCCAGGCGCCGGTCGTAAATGACCTCGCGCTGGGCATTCATGACATCATCATACTCGAGGGTATGTTTCCGGATGGAGAAGTTTTGCAGTTCGACCCGTTTCTGGGCCCGTTCGATAGCCTTGTTGACCATCGGGTGAGTGATGACTTCGCCCTCCTCGACCCCGAGACGATCCATGATTCGGCCAAGGCGGTCCGACCCGAACAGCCGCATTAAATCATCTTCGAGCGAGAGATAGAACCGTGAGGAACCGGGATCACCCTGGCGGCCGGAGCGTCCCCGTAACTGGCGGTCGATACGGCGTGATTCATGGCGCTCGGTTCCGATTATATGCAGTCCGCAGGGGACGCCATCGTGACATTTAAGCTCTTTGATCAGAGGACATATTTCCTGATTGATATCAGGGTCTTTGAGGGCGCAGTTGGGATGTTTGACTACTTTATTGCCGAGTTTGATATCGGTACCACGGCCGGCCATATTGGTGGCAATGGTCACTGAACGAGGCTGACCCGCCCCGGCCACGATTTCGGCCTCCATCCGGTGATGTTTGGCATTAAGGACATTATGAGGAACCCCTTTACGTTTGAGCATTCGGGAAAGGGTTTCGGAAACTTCGACCGAAATAGTGCCGACCAGAACCGGGCGGTTATTATTATAGCAGTCGATGATTTCATCGATAATGGCATTATATTTTTCGCGGCGAGTGCGGTAAATTTCGTCGTTGTAGTCAATCCGGCGGACCGGCTCGTTGGTCGGGATACTGATAACATCGAGCTTGTAGATATCCCAGAATTCCTGGGCCTCGGTTTCGGCGGTACCGGTCATACCGGCCAATTTGTCGTACATTCTGAAATAATTCTGCAGGGTAATGGTGGCCAGGGTCTGAGATTCACTTTCGATCTGAACATTTTCCTTGGCCTCGATAGCCTGATGCATACCATCGGAGTACCGTCGTCCCGGCATAATCCGTCCGGTAAATTCATCGACAATAAGAACTTTGCCGTCCTGAACGACATATTCGACATCTTTTTCGAAAAGCGTATAGGCCCTGAGAAGCTGGCTGATGGAGTGGACTTTTTCCGAACGCTCCGAATGCAGGCGATACATCTCATCGATCCGGCGGGTTTTCTCATCGGGGGACAGGGATTCATCACCCTCGATTTCCGAAAGGGCCTCGGTGATATCGGGGATGATGAACAGTTCCTGTTCCTCTTTTGAAAACTGGGTTCGGCCGTGATCGGTGAGATTGATGGAATGTTCCTTCTCATCAATGGCGTAGTACAGCATTTCATCGACGAGGTGTAGTTTTTTATCGCGCATATAATCGGATTCGACCCGATTGATCAGGTTAAGGAGGCCCGGTTCTTTGATCAGTTTCAGGTATTTTTTGTTCTTGGGGGCACCCTTCCGGGCGGCCAAAAGCAGTTCTCCGGCCTCGTACTGGGCCGCTCCATCATCCGATTGCAGTAATTTTTCAGCGCGGGCGATTTTCTCATTGATCAGGTTGGTCTGTTTACGGACCAGGGTATTGACAATCGGCTGCATTTCGGAGTAGCGCTTGTGGATGGCGCTTTCGACCGGTCCGGAAATAATCAACGGGGTCCGGGCCTCATCGACCAGGACCGAGTCGACCTCGTCGACAATGGCGTAATGATAACCGCGATGAACCCGGTCATCGATGGTCTGGGCCATATTATCGCGAAGGTAATCAAAACCGAACTCGTTATTGGTGCCGTAGGTGATATCCTTGAGATATTCGCTCCGGCGCTGGGAGCTGTCCATTTCATTTTGAATACAACCGACCGTCAGACCGAGGTATTCAAAAATGCGGCCCATCCACTCGCTGTCGCGTTTGGCCAGATAATCATTGACCGTCACGACATGGACACCCTCGCCGCTTAAGGCATTCAAATAAATGGGCAGGGTGGCTACCAGGGTTTTACCCTCGCCGGTGGCCATCTCGGCTATCTTTCCCTGGTGCAGGACAATACCGCCGATCAGCTGAACATCATAGGGGACCATATTCCAGTCCATCGCTTGTCCGACCACATCCCAGGTCCGACCGCACAACCGGCGGCAGGTTTCTTTGACAACGGCGAAAGCCTCCGGAAGGAGATCGTCAGTCGTTTCGCCCTCGGCCAGTCTTTTTTTGAATTCCTCGGTTTTGCCCCGGAGTTCATCTTCGGACAGGGTTTTATACTGCTCGCAGTATTCGTTGATTTGACCCACCAAAGGACGGATTTTTTTGATATCCCGTTCGTGTTTGGTGCCGAAAATTTTGGTTATTATATTCGCCATCTAATATTCCTGTCAGGTTTTATAATTGGTTAATATATGGTTTTAAGGCCGAATCATCAACCGCATTTATCTTTTACCGTTTTTTCGAAATTTGTTGCAATTTTTACGAAAAAAACGTATTTTTTAAGTCGGTGGATAAGGATTTTGACTCGGATGTCTACAGAATAATTAATTTAACCTAAAAATTATATAATATTATTCCGATATTTCTAATGTCGTGTTGTTTAACCACAAATAACAGGAGTATGTCGTAGAAGGGCATGAGGAGTAATAAGCACCCTAAAAAATCGCGTAAGGATCAGGATTCCGCCGAAATGAAGGATAAGAAACGCGAGAAGAAATCCAAACTGATTAAGGGCACCAAGTCCAGGAAAAACATGGATTGGCGGGATTTACTCATGGAGGAGGAGGATCATTCCTTGCAGGACCGTTAAGGGCATAGTAGTCCGCGGACATGGCAAGTTGTTCATCGTAAGAACCCAGGGGCAGGATATTCCCTGCGAAATTCGAGGCAAAATAAAACACCAGACCGAGGCGGCCACCCCGGTTGCGGTAGGGGATAATGTTGTCATTAGCCTCAGCCCCGATGGGACCGGGATGATCGAGGAAATCGGCCGGCGGCGGTCGATGTTTTTCCGCCCGTCTAAGGGTTCCGAGTCCAAGAAGCAGATCATTGCCGCCAACATTGATCAGCTGGCCATCGTTGCGGCGATCAGGAAACCGGACTTGAAACCCGGCCTGATTGATCGTTTTCTAATTGCGGCCCGGATAGGTAATCTGGAGCCGGTTATTATAATCAATAAAATTGACCTGGGGGGCGATCCTTTTCCGGAGGAAATGCGCATAGCCTATTTCCGACTCGGGATTCCCATCTTTTTAATTTCCGCCTTAACCGGGAAGGGAATGGACAGTCTTGAAAACATCCTGAAAGATAAAAAGACTATTTTTGCCGGTCATTCCGGTGTGGGAAAATCGACCATTCTCAACCACCTGATGCCGGGGCTTAATCTCCGGGTCTGCGAGGTTTCCGATTATTCCAACCGGGGAGTTCATACCACATCCTTAGTCGAGCTTTTCGAACTTCCCCGGGGAGGTTTTGTTGTTGACAGTCCGGGATTAAAAGTTCTTGGATTATGGGAAGTGGCCAGAGAACAGCTCGATCAATATTATCCCGAATTTATTGAACTGGCCGGACAATGCCGGTTTGTCGGTTGCAGTCATACCCATGAGCCGGGCTGTGCGGTCAAAAAGGCTGTCGACGAGGGTTTGATACCGGCTTTCCGTTACCGCAGTTATCAGACTATCTATGATTCGCTCTAAGAATTTCAAACTTGTATTTAATCCCCGGTTCATTTTAAGTTAAATTGTGTAAAGGTGTTACCGATTTATAGTATAATGAGGGAGAATAATGGCATCTAAAAATATAGAATTCAGAGTCGGCATTCTTATCATTATTGCGATTGTTATCTTTGTCGGGACAATTATCTGGATCCAGGGGTACCGGTTCGGGCAGAAAAATTATCATGTAACGGTACTTTTCGATGAGGTGGGATCGCTTTCCGATGGTGACCCGGTTATGGTTTCCGGCATCAGGATGGGTAAGGTGGTCGATCTCAGGCTGACGCCGGAGGGGGTGGAGGTCGACCTGGTTATCAATAATGATGTCATTCTCAAGGAAGACGCGATCATCACCGTCAAGAATATCGGTCTTATGGGGGAGCGGTTTCTGGCTGTCTATCCCGGTAAATCGGACATACCGTATGATCATTCCCGTCCGGTCACGGGCAGTTACGATACCGGGATTCCCGAGGTGATGGGGATGATGGGGGAGATGATAACCGAGCTTCGGAATCTGGTTTTTGCGCTGAAAAGATCGGTGGCATCCGAAGAGAACCTGGATAAATTATCCCGGACGATCGGGAATTTCGAGGATTTATCGAAATCTCTTGCCGATTACATGGATCGCAATCGTAATAAAATGGATGATATGGCGCAAAACTTTCTGGAGGCCTCGCGCAATTTGAAAATGGTGGTCAACCGCAACACCGGTCGGGTGGATTCGACCCTGGTCAGGATGGATTCGGTATCACGGCACCTGGAAACAATCACGGCCGACCTTACCTATGTTTCCCAGGCGGCCCGGGATTTCGCCGATAATCTTAACCACGGCGACGGGACTCTGCAGATGCTTATCGATGACCGCCGTTTGTACGATGATTTGCGTAAAACGGCTGATAATCTTGATGATTTAATACTGGACATAAAAGCCAATCCGAAAAAGTATATTCAATTGAAAGTGGAGTTATTCTAATGGATAAATTCAAGCTGGCCATAGGCATTCATAATCATCAGCCGGTCGGCAATTTCGATTCGGTGTTCGATGAGGCCCATAACCGGGCCTATATGCCCTTTCTTAAATTATTCGAGCAATTCACCGGTTTGCGCCTGTCGCTTCATCAATCGGGAATCCTCTGGGATTGGCAGGAGGACCGCTATCCCGCCTATTTTGATCTGGTGCAGAGCATGATTTATGATAATCGGATCGAACTCATGACGGGCGGATTTTATGAACCAATTCTGCCATCGATTCCGGACAACGACAAACTCGGACAGATTGAAATGCTGAGCCGGTATCTGGCCGGGAAATTCGGAGCTGATGTTTCCGGATTATGGTTGACCGAACGGGTTTGGGAACCACATCTGCCGAAGGTCTTGAAAATGGCGGGCGTAGAATATTTGCCGGTCGATGATACTCATTTTCTTTATGCCGGCTTCGAACCCGATCAACTCCGGGGAGTTTTTATCACCGAGGAAGAGGGCGCCACAATCAAATTGCTGCCGATTCAGAAAAAACTGCGCTATCTGATTCCTTTCGCCACGGTGGACAAGGTGATGGATGAATTGAAACGGCAGGCCGAGACGAATCCGGGCGGGCTGGCGGTTTATGCCGATGACGGCGAGAAATTCGGAGTCTGGCCGAAAACCTATCAGCACTGCTACGAAGACAAATGGCTGGAGCATTTTTTCGAGGCGCTGGCGAATAATTCCGACTGGCTGGAAGTTATCACGCTGGAAGAAGCCTCACGGACCAAACCGGTCGGCCGGGCCTATCTGCCGACCGCCTCTTACGCCGAAATGCTTCACTGGTCTCTGCCGCCGAAGGCTTTTGCCGAATACGAAGAATTCGAGGAGTGGCTCAAAAAAGAGGGCAAGCTGGAGAAATATGGACGTTATGTCCGAGGCGGACACTGGCGCGGATTTCTGGCCAAGTACGACGAAAATAACCTGATGCATAAACGAATGCTGCTGGTATCCTCGATGCTGGCCGATTATGCCGAGAAAAACCCGACTGATTACATGATGATCGACAAGATCAAACCGCATCTCTATGCCGCCCAGTGCAACTGCGCCTACTGGCATGGTGTTTTCGGAGGGCTTTACCTGGGGCATCTTCGCCAGGCGATCTATCATCATCTGATCGAGGCCGAAAAACTGCTGGCGCCGGTCTTCCGTGACGTTCAGACAAACCTTCTCGATTATGACTGCGACGGCTATGATGAGATCGTGGTGATGACCAATAAATTCACATCGATCATAAAACCATCGACCGGCGGAATGATGCTGGAACTGGACAACCGCGAAGCCTCGTTTAATATCACCGATACTTTGAAACGCCGCAAAGAAGGTTATCACTGGAAACTGACCAAAGCGCGGCTCGACGACGGAAAGAAACATGAGAGCGATACCACCGAGTCGATTCACGATCTGGTTCTGACCAAAGAATCCGGCCTGGAGAAACTGCTGGCCGAGGACTGGTATTTGAAACGCTGTTTCGTCGATCATTTCTTCCCGGCCGAGGTCGATCTGCACCGGTTTGCCTCGGGCAATTTCGGCAACGACGGCGATTTTATTCTGGAGCCCTGGACTTACGAGCGGGGCGGCAAGGCCGGGGTGGTTCGGATGAAACGTGAAGGACATCTCTGGCGCCAGGACGGAATCAAGGCCCTCAGGATAGTCAAGAGTTACTATTTCGGGGTCGATTCGGAAGTAATTTCCGTCAATTACAGCCTGACGGCAACCAATGAGGATATTAAAAACATTCGCTTCGGTGTCGAGAACAATTTCAATTTCCTGGCCGGGCACGCTCCCGACCGGTATATCCTCTTTGACGGAGAACGGATGCGTGACAGCAATCTTGATGCGGTTAATCGCAAGGCCGGCGGCCGGTCGGTGATTATCAGCGATGACTGGCTTAAAGGCGCGGTGGCACTGATGGTTGACCGGGAAGCTGAAATCTGGCAGGCTCCGATTTTCACCATCTCGCTTTCCGAGGGCGGTTTCGAGAAAGTTTACCAGGGGACTTCGCTGGTCAACCTGTTTGAAATCAATCTGAAGAAAGGACAACCCTGGGAAGTCACTTTCATGCTTTATTCCGGGAAACCGGACGGGATTCCATCGCGGATGACCGGGGAGCGGGCCCGGACGGCGATGAAAACCTGAAATATTACGGACTAAAATCCGAATTGAAAAAACCGGCCTTTTAAAACCAGGCCGGTTTTTTTGTGATGACTTTTTCGGTTCCTCCCTTGACATTCGTCAATCGGAGTTACATGATTAATTGTATGGTGCGTATTATAATAAGATTAAATATTATATTTGCGGAAGGGTGTTAATTATGAATCTTGGGGGAAAAATCGCCCTGGTCACCGGTTCCAGCCGTGGAATCGGGGCGGCCACAGCAAAAATGCTGGCCAAGCACGGCGCGGCAGTGGCAGTGAATTATGTCAACAGCAAGGAAGCCGCCGAGAATGTTGTCGCCGACATTGTGAAACATGGCGGCAAAGCTATTGCCTTCCAGGCCGATGTGCGGAAGAAAGATGAAGTCGATCAAATGCTGGCCGAAATAACCCGGGAGCTGGGGCCGATCGATATTCTGGTTCTCAATGCGGGCGCCAAGGTTCCGTTCAAACCGTTTATCGAACTGACTTACGATGAGTTTAAGAATAAGGTGCTGGGCGAACTGGACGGATTTTTCCACCCCCTCAAGGGCGTAATCCCCTCCATGATTCAGCGAAAAAAAGGAATCATTGTCGGTATCAGCAGCGGCCTTTCGCGTCATCCGGGTTACGGTTTCAGCGCGCATACGACGGCCAAATCCGGGATTGACGGGTTGATGAAATCCCTGGCTCTGGAACTGGGCCCGAAGGGGATTCGGGTCAATACGATCGCCCCGGGGTTGACCATGACCGACGCCACCTCGTGGCTTCCGCCCGAACAGATCAAACGGAGCGCCGAGACCACGCCGCTTCGACGGGTAGGCCATCCCGAGGATATCGCCGGGGCGGTTCTGATGATAGTCTCGGACGAGGCCGGTTTTATCTCCGGGGCATATATCCCGGTCAGCGGCGGAACGCAAATGCCATAGCGGATAAATTTATAAGTGCGTTAATAAAAAACGGCGGAGTTACCGCCGTTTTTATTAGAATCTGTCGAGACCTGAATTTTATTAACTTCGAGAAATGTGCAATATAAGAGGCATCCTTCACCGACTGGCTAATTTCCGATTGGACAATGAATTAACTTGCCTGATCGACCATTTTTCGTATATTTGTTTTGATTGTTTTTATTTCAACGCCGTACATGCCAAAAATTATCATGGAGGGACCCATGTCAATATTCTTCAATAAAAAATCCATCCTGTTTATCGTGGCAATAATATTTATCGTTGCTTTCAGCGGCAGTTTTGGCGCCGCTATCGTGGCTGATCATAATGCGGTGGGGGAGTTCGACAATATCCCGGATTCCGTCATACAGGAAATCACCGCCGGTTATCATATTTACTATGCCCATACCTCCCACGGTTCCCAGATCGTGACCGGAATCGATATGGTCTATGACGAAAACAGCCTGTATGAAAGCCCGTATTTTTACGAGCGCGGGGACGATCTCGGCCACACGGGCGATACCTCGTGGGCGCCGCATGCACGGTACTATCTCGACAACCACCCGGAGTGCAATATGGTCATGTTTTCATGGTGCGGCGGTTGTTCCGATAATAACGAAGAGGGAATCGCCGCTTACCTGGCCAAGATGGAAGAACTGGAAGCCGCGTACCCGGGGGCGGTGTTTATCTATATGACCGGGCATCTCGATGGTTCCGGCCCGGATGGGATTCTGTATACCAACAACAATCAGATTCGGGATTATTGCACGAGTCATGACAAAGTCCTGTTCGATTTCGCCGATATCGAAAGCTATGATCCCGACGGCAATTATTATCCCGATGAAACCGATGCCTGTTACTGGTGTTCCGACTGGTGCGCCGTGCATACCTGCCCCACCTGCGGTTCCTGCGCCCATTCGCACTGCTTCAACTGCTACCTGAAGGGCAAGGCATGGTGGTGGATGATGGCGCAGGTGGAGGGATGGAATGAACCGGGTGACAGCATACCCGAAGTGGAAACCTTCCGGCCGTCGTGCAACGATGTCGGTGTCGACACCTCGTTTTACGGATTCGGCGCCGATTTCGATCTGGCCATGGATCCGGCCACATTTACATCATCGTCGGTTGTCCTGCATTCTTCCCTGACCGGGAGATTATCCGGGACGATTAACTATTATGCGGCCGGGAACAGAGTGGAATTCGAAAGAAGCGGGGACTTTATTCCGGGTGAAAAGCTGACGGCTTTGTTGACCGATGATATTCATTCCGATCAGGGGGGAGCCCTGCCGCAGGATTATCTCTGGTCATTTTGTATTTCCCCGGGCGGCGGAACCGGCTCCTTTGTCCGCGATACCCTGTATGCAGGGTGGACTCCGGCCGACATTTATACCGGAGATTTTGATAATGATGGTGATATTGATATCGCCGGGACGGGGTTTTATCAATCGAGCAATGTCTCCCTGATGATAAATGACGGTAATGGCGGTTTCACTCCCGGAGTGACCCTGACCGCCTCCGGCGGTCCGGAGACGATTACGGCCGGGGATTTCGATAATGACGGTGATCTTGATCTGGTGATTGCCAATGTGACGGCAGGGAATGTGGCCGTATTTATGAACAACGGCGATGCCACTTTCGCGTTACCGGTGTACTATATCGTCTGTGAGAATCCCCATTCGGTTCACACGGGAGATTTCAATGGTGACGGCCGGCCGGATCTGGTGACCGGGAGTTTTTATGATGAAGCTGAAGATTTTGCGGTAATCCTAAACAATGGCGACGGCACATTTAGCGCGGCGGCCGTATACGAAGTCGATAAATATCCATTAAGTATCGCCGTCAGTGATCTTGATAATGATCATGATCTTGACCTGGCGGTGGTGCTCAATTACGATAGTTACATCGCGATTTATACCAATGACGGTGATGGATATTTCACCTCCTCCATAATTCTGAATCCGGGAACGCTTCCAGGGAGTATAGTTTCATTCGATCTCAATGGCGACGGCTACAATGATATTGCGGCCGGCACCGGAAACAGTGTGGTGATTTTTATCAATGACGGCATGGGAGATTTTTCGACCCCGGTGAATTATGCTGTAAGCTGTGGTTCAAAGACACTTGTCGGCGGCGATTTCGATGCCGACGGCGATATCGATCTGGCTTCCGGCTCGACCTGTCCCGGTGACTGGAATCATATTTCGGTCCTTCTGAATGACGGTGACGGGACTTTTGAGGCATACTCCGATTATGGAGATTGCGGCGCGATAGAGAAATTATGCACGGCCGATTTTGATAACGATGGCGATCTCGATCTGGCCAATGCCGATTTCGGGGCCGGATTTATGATGTATTTGAATCATCTCTGCGGCGACGCCAACGGCAGTGGAGCGGTGAATATGCTCGATGCCACTTTCCTGATCAGTTATCTGTACCGGAATGGGGAGGTGCCCGATCCCTATTGGAGCGGTGACTGCAATTATTCGGGAGCTGTTAATATTCTTGATGTCACCTATCTCATCAATTACATGTATCGGGATGGCCCGAAGCCGATTTGCCCGTAATTGAACCGGTTATTCGGGACGCATTATGATTATTTTACCAGCAGGCTTTGGTCGCGAATAATCCGGAACAGGGTTTCGGCGATCAGGCGGTGCCCCTCGGGGTTCGGGTGACAGTGATCGAAAAAGAGGAACTCGTTGCCGCGGTCACGGAAAATGATGGGCAGATCAATAACCGTGACACCGGGTGAATTCCCTGCGCTGTCAATCATGGTCAAGTACGATCGCTTAATCCTGAGAGAGAGATAATCAGCCTGAAGGGCCGAATCGAGATAGATAAAGGCTCCTGAAAGAGAGTCTTTTTCGGGATTTAGGAAGACCGAATCCTCCAGCAAGCAGATACCGATATTATAAAGGAAAGGCGAACCGGCCGCGAGGGTGTTATAATTGATGGTATCTTTTTTCTCTTTAATATAAAGATGCCGGGCGTTTTTCAGGCAGCAGACAGCGATATTGCTTTGACCGCTCTCCCAAAGGGAAACACCCAGATTGTTAATGGCGATCGGATCATCGGGAAAAAGCCTGGTCTGATTGGAATAAAAACGGACAGCCTGTCCGGCGGTCAGGGTGTCGATAAAAGCCGATGCAAATACATTTCGAGTGAAAACATCTCCGGCACCGTACAACCGGCTGATTTTATCCCGGTTGAGACAGTATTTGATTTTGCGGCCGAGAATATCGATCAGGGTGCCTGGGAAAATAAGTTCACCGCATTCCCCGGTTTCATGAGCCAATGCTTTGAACTGCAGTCCGGCCGGCCACAGGAGCGGTACCGGCGGTTTGAGAATAATCAGAGGAATACCATGATCGCGGCATTGTGAAGCGATATTATCCAGGTTGATTTTGAATCGTTCGGGATCGACTCGCACGGTCAGTCCGACAGAGCATGGAGGTTTCCCGGGTACCAGAAAGCCGCGCAGGATACGATATACGGCCAGATGGGCCAATGCTTTTCTCAGGGATATCAACTTCTGGCTTTCAAGCAACTGAAAATCATCGGATGGCCCGGAGATCGAAGCATCGTTATTACCGCAATACAAAATAACCAGGTCGGGATCATAATTCCACCCTCTCAATTCCAGGAAGCGGGCGAGCTGTTCGCTGGTATAGCCGGAAACAGCGGCATTAATCAACTCTATTTGTTTATTGCCATGAAATTCCAATTGAAGGAGGTACTGCAATATTTCGCCGAAAGCCTGCCGCCGGGTACCAAGTCCCAGACCGACCGGGGAGGAGTCACCCAGAAGGAGCAGTCGGATAGTCCCGGGGGCTTTTTGAGGGGCTATTTCGGGTCCGATCAAATGATCGGAATTGGTTTGGATGAGGGGATTATCGAGTCCGGCTTTAAATCGCCATAGCAGATCGGGATCATTTTCATGCCAATCCAGAAAAGTCCTGAAAAAGCCGGCCTGCCAGCCCTGCAGAGATACATTTTGCTTCGGTTTAATATAGTTCGATTCGAAAAGTCGGGCGGCCATTTCCAGGATAGTCACCGCCGCCATAAAGACCAGCAGGCTGAATATGATTTTGCGTTTCACAACCGTAATTTATCTATGATACCGTTTGAAACAAAAGATAAATAAGAGATTGCCCTCGGGGCGAAATTTCGTATCTTCTAACGGATATGGAAATACCTCGGGAATTAATACAAATCTTGAAAAAGGCCAAACGGGTGGCGGTTTTAACGGGGGCCGGTATCTCGGCCGAATCGGGGGTCCCGACTTTTCGGGGCAAGGAAGGTTTGTGGGCCAAATTCCGTCCGGAAGAACTGGCTACCCCCGAGGCATTTATGGACAATCCTCGGCTGGTCTGGGAATGGTATCTCTTTCGTCGAAACCTGATTAAGGAAGTCGATCCCAATCCGGGTCATTATGCTCTGGCCGAGATGGAAAAAAGGTTTGAGGATTTCACCCTGATTACCCAGAATGTCGATGGTTTGCATCGGCGAGCCGGTTCGAAAAATGTTCTGGAACTGCATGGCAATATTACCCGGAATAAATGTTTTGAATGCGGACAACCGTTCAAGGGCGATATTGATCTTTCCGTGAAGGAATTGCCCCGATGTGAGTGCGGCGGCCGAATCCGTCCCGATGTGGTCTGGTTCGGGGAACTGCTCCCCCCGGAGGCGTTGAATGGGGCTATTGAAGCGGCGTCACGGGCCGAGTTGTTTTTCTCGATCGGCACCTCGGCCCTGGTTCATCCGGCGGCCTCGATGCCGATGACGGCCCGGAGCCAGGGAGCGCGGCTGGTGGAGGTTAATCTGGAGCCGACCCCGTTAAGCGATCTGGCGGACTGGGCCTTTCATGGAAAATCCGGTGAAATTCTGCCGAAGATTGTCGAGAAACTGGACAAATGAAGAAGAAATCCGCAGAAGAAATTATCAAAATCGGCCGCACTCTGTTCCAATCGCTGACCGAGTGCCGTCTATGCCCGATGGATTGTGGTGTCAATCGGCCACAGGGCGAACTGGGCAAATGCAGAAGCACTGCGGAATTTAAAATCGCCAGTCATAATCTTCATTTCGGCGAGGAACCACCGCTTTCCGGCGGAGGCGGCTCGGGAACCATATTTCTATCCAATTGCTCGCTTTGTTGCCGTTATTGCCAGAATTATCCCATATCTCAATTCGGCAATGGCCGGGTGGTTTCGATTGGCGAGTTCGTGGAGATGATGTTGAAACTTCAGGCCCGCGGCGCAGAAAATATCAATTTTGTGACTCCCGACCACATGTTGCCGATGATCCTTTTGGGTGTCGGAGAGGCCATGAAAGAGGGCCTGAAAATCCCACTGGTTTATAATTGTTCCGGCTATCAGAAACTTGAAATTCTTAAGCATCTGGAGGGTATAATAGATGTCTATCTGGTGGATATGCGATATGACGACGACGCCCTGGCCAGGCATTATTCCGGATGCGAGCGGTATGTGGAAGTCAACCGGGCGGCGGTCAGGGAAATGTATCGCCAGG
Source organism: Candidatus Zixiibacteriota bacterium (assembly GCA_016933955.1). Taxonomy (NCBI): domain Bacteria; kingdom Pseudomonadati; phylum Candidatus Zixiibacteriota; species Candidatus Zixiibacteriota bacterium. The sequence goes on along the minus strand of JAFGTT010000012.1, from coordinate 75,688 downwards.
TGGGCAATTTGAAGATGGATGGCCGCAAAATGGCCAGATCGGGGATAATTATCAGACACCTGGTCCTGCCCAACAATATTTCCGGTTCCAAAGGAATTTTTAAATTTCTGGCTGAAGAAATCTCCGGAAATGTATATATTTCGTTAATGAGTCAGTATTTTCCGGCTTATCGGGCGGTTAACGATGAAACGATTAACCGGCGGGTGACTGTCGAGGAATTCGATCGCGCCGTCGAAGGTTTCTATGAGGCCGGGTTGAAGAACGGTTTTATTCAGAATTTGAGTTATGAATCGTCATATTAGAATACTGCTGGTGGCCCTGGTATTGATGTTTACGGCCGGTTGTGTTTATTACAATACTTTTTATAATGCCCGCAAGGCCTTCAGCGAGGCGGAGTCTAAACGCAAGCAAAGCGGGCGTCGCTCGGTCAGCAATGCCGGGAACAGCCAGTACAAAAAGGCTATTGAGAAAAGCGATAAGGTTCTCGAGAAGTATCCCGGTTCCAGCTGGTATGATGACGCTCTATATGTCAACGGGGTTTCTCACTTTTATACCGGGGATTACGCCAAAGCCGAAAAGCGTTTTCGCGAATTGATCGCCAATTTCCCCCAGTCGCCGTTCTATAAGATGTCCAACCTTTACCTGGCCAAATCAAAACTGATGCTCAATGAAATGGATGATGCCATGTTCCTTTTCGAGGAATTATTCAGCGAGAGCCAGGATCGGGAGATTAAGATAGATGCGGCTCTTGCCCTGGGTGAATACTATTTCGATGAGAAGAATTATGACAAGGCCGTTCCGTATTTTCAGGCCCTGATAGATTCACTGGGTAACGATGAGGAAAAGATATTGGCCCAGATGTATATCGCCGACGGTGATTTCCAGCGTTTCAAGCTTCGCCAGGCGCTTGAGGATTACGGAAAATTATTGAAGTACGATTTAGCCACGCCGGATTACTATAAGGTTAACTTCCGCCTCGGCGAGACTCATTATTTTCTGAACGATATCGAGGCGGGAATGGAATATTTCCAGAAATTATCTGAAAATGAGTTGTACTATGACTCGCTGGCATCACTCAAAATGAAAATCGCCCAGGGTTATGAATGGGTGGGTGATTTGATGCTGGCCGAGTCGATTTACGAGCAGGTAGCTCTCGAATATCCGCGTCACCCGCTGGGCGGTCTGGCAAATTATTATCTCGGATTGATGTATCAATATGATTATGAAAATTACATGAAAGCCAAGGAATATTACGACAAAGCCAAAACCAGCGGTAATGCCAGCGGCATTTACCAGGAGGCCCTGGAGCATTCCACCGATATCGGCAAACTGGAGGAGTATCTCAACCAGAGGAGTGTGGACAGCACGGCCACGGCTGAGGAAATCGATAAAGCCGCGGAAACGCAGTATCTTCTGGCCGAATTATATTTAACCCAGATGGACAAACCCGATTCGGCCATCCAGGAGTTTCAATTGCTGGTCGAGAAATTCCCGACGGCGTACCTTACCCCCAAATCCCTGATTGCCATGGCGATGTTATCCCGGGATGTATACAATGATACCACGGTGTACGATTCAACCCTGAGAATTATCCTGAGAGATTATCCCCGGTCCGATTTTGTCCCGGAGGCCATCAATCTGCTGGGCCTGTCGGGAACCATCGCCGATTCGGGATATGCCGAAAAATACTACCAGCGAGCCGAGTATTTCGTGTTCGACAATAAAAATATCGATTCCGCCCGCTATTATTTCTCTATGGTGGCCGACAGTTTCCCGCGCTCCCAATTTAATATCCAGGCCAAGTATGCTCTGTTGTGGCTGCGGGAGATGTATGACAGTCCCGATGATTCGACGCTGTACTATGAATATGCGTATTTCGCCGATTCGTTTCCCAAAACCGATTTCGCCAAGGCCGCCGAGAAAAAACTGGTAATCAAGCCAAGAATCCAGAAAGACGAGGATGATCAGCAGTATTACGGCGAGGACAGCACGGCTTATGCGGAAGGTGATGGATACGGCGATGGAGATTCGACCGAGATCGCCGCCAACCTGACCCCGGAACAGCGTTATTTCACCGGACCCGATGGGAATACGCTATTTGAAGTTCAAGGCGCCCCGACCCGGTACGATAAGGAATTTATCTATCCTACGGCGGCTTACTACCTGGAATTCGAAGGGAATCTTTATTTTCAGATAAAAATCGATCCTTTCGGGGATGTGACCGAGGCTAAACTGATGAATCCGACAGAGTCAGTGGAATTGAACGAAGAGGCTACGGAGACGGTGCTGTCGTCGCATTTCGACACTTTCTGGATCCGCCCCGAATGGTTTGACGACTGGTTCGTTTATAAATATTATATACCCCTGCCATCGAGATTAAGATGAGTAAAATTGTTATTGGGTATTCGGAGATCATAAAAAAAACTGATTTAGGCCGGGGCAATTTCATCATGGAAATTGCCCCGTTTTCCAAAGCCCGGAATATCAAACCGGGTCAATTCGTACATATCAGGTTACCCGATACGAATGTTTTTTTCCGCCGGGCGTTTTCAATTTATGATTATTCGCCGGAACAAAAGACCATCAAAATTATTTTCAAAGTCTTCGGCCGGGGAACCAAATTACTGGCCGGACTTCACCGGGGCGACCGTCTTGATGTCCTCGGACCTCTCGGCAACGGTTTCCGTCTGCCGGGTCGCCGTGAGACGGTTATTCTGGTCGCCGGTGGAATCGGTATGCCGCCGATCTACCTGCTGGCCAAAATCCTGACCGAAAAGGGCTTTGACCAAAAGAGACTGCTTTATTTCTACGGTGGTGCCACGCGGGATGATCTGGTGGAACTTAAAAAGATCAGGCAACTGGGAGTGAGGGTGTACCCGGCCACCGAAGATGGTTCGCTGGGATTCAGAGGTCTGATTACCGGGGCCCTTGTTGATGTTATTGATTCCCGGCAGGGGAAATTCCGGATGTACGCCTGCGGACCGGAAGGCATGCTGCGGGCGGTGGATGAACTGGCCGGTAAGATGGGAATTCCGGGGCAACTTTCGCTCGAGGCGCCGATGCCGTGCGGGATCGGGATCTGCCTGGGTTGTATCAAACCGCTTCGGGTCGGGGGATATACCCGGATTTGCCGCGAGGGGCCGGTTTACGAAATCGGGGAGGTGATCCTGTGAGCGTTGATTTATCGGTTGAGATTGCCGGCGTCCGCCTGAGTAACCCGATTCTGACGGCCTCCGGAACTTGCGGTTATGGCGAGGAGCTGGCCGAGCTGTACGATCTGTCGCATCTGGGCGGAATTGTGACCAAATCGATTACGATCAGTCCGCGTGAGGGCCATCCGCCGCCGCGAACGACCGAAACATCGGCCGGGATGCTCAACGCTATCGGTCTGGCTAATGTCGGGGTGGATCGTTTTATCACCGAGAAACTCGCTTTTCTGGAAAAATTCCGGACGGTGGTGGTGGTTAATGTGGCCGGGGCAAAACTCCAGGAGTATGTCGATATTTGCGCCCGGCTGGCGGATTGTCCCCGCGCCGACATGGTGGAGCTTAATTTTTCATGTCCCAATGTCGAGGCCGGGATGGAAATCGCCAAAAGCGCCTCGCTGGCTGAGGCCGCCGTGCGCGAGATAAAAAGGGTGTTTCCCCGCCCGGTGATTGCCAAGTTATCGCCCAATGTCACCGATATTACCGAAATCGCCCGGGCCTGCGAGGCGGGCGGCGCCGGGGCGCTGGCCCTGATCAACACCCTGGTGGGGATGGCCGTTGATATCGAAAGCCGGCGGCCCCGCCTGACCAATAATACCGGCGGCCTATCCGGGCCGGCCATCAAACCGGTAGCCCTTAATATGGTTCACCAAGTCTATAATACGGTTAAAATACCGGTGATTGGGATCGGCGGGATTGTCAACTGGCAGGATGCCGTGGAATTTTTCCTGTGCGGGGCGACTGCCGTGCAAGTGGGAACGGGGTTGTTTGTCGAACCCGATGCCCCTCTTAAGATAGTCCGGGGTTTGAAAAAATATTTATCGGATAAAAAACTGAACAGGGTTACCGAACTGATCGGCAAGGTGAGGAAATACTGATGAACGCATCGAATAAAATCAAGGAGATTCAGGCCAAGAATAATTCCATGATTTGTGTCGGCCTGGATCTGGATCGAAAAAAAATTCCCGCCGATTATGCCGCCACCATCAAGGGCATGTATGATTATGCCGTGGCCATAATCGAAGCTACCAAAGACATTGTGGCCGCCTATAAACCGAATCTGGCTTTCTATGAGGAACTGGGTTCCGAGGGGATTTCGCTTCTGGAGAAAATTATTACCAAGATTCCCGACGAGATCGTGGTCGTTGCCGACGGGAAGCGGGGCGATATCGGCAATACCGCGGCGCATTATGCCTCGGCCATGTTCGAGCGTTTCCGGGCCGACTGGGTGACGCTCAATCCCTATATGGGTTACGATTCCATCCGGCCTTTCCTGGACTACAAGGAAAAGGGTGCCTTTATTCTCTGCCTGACCTCGAATTCCGGGAGCCGCGATTTTCAATTGATGCATGTGGTCAATAAGCCGGTGTATATGTATGTGGCGGAAAAAGTGGCCTACTGGAACAAGGAGCAGAATCTCGGTCTGGTGGTCGGAGCCACACACCCGGAACAACTGGCGGAGATCAGGAAGGCTTCGGGTGATATGCCGATTCTGATCCCGGGAATCGGGGCGCAGGGCGGTGATCTGGAAAAGGCGGTTATCAACGGGACGGCCAATTTCAAGAATCCGGTTCTGATCAATGTTTCCCGATCGGTGCTGTATGCTTCGTCGGAGGCCAATTTCGCCGAAGCGGCGCGGGCCGAAGTGGAAAAACTGAACGGTATCATTAAGGAACTAAAAGGGCAGAAGGAAAGGGCGGAAGAGGAAAAATCAGCCAGGGATTAGGAATTAAGCTTCTGATATTTTGAAAATCGGCCATTTGTGGCCGATTTTTTTTTGGCCGGTTTCGGATCGGGATTATCTGCGGCGGTTCAAATTTTATACAAATCGCACTAATATTCACATAACCGGGCCCGATTAATAATGCGGCTTAAATGACGTCGATTAATGATTAAAATTGTCCTCCGATCCGGTCGATATATAGAAGAAATCCAAGGAGGCAATATGAAGAGACTAATTTTGACCCTGATCATTCTGGCTCTGGCGGCTCCCGGCTACGCCCTGACAGGAATCTCGATCGGCGTTAAAGGCGGGATGGTATCCAATTATGAGCAACCCGGGTTTGCCGTTCCGGGCGAGGATACCGATGCCATGAACCTGGCCGGTTTGCAGTTGAAATTCACCAAACTGCCCATGATCGATCTGATTGTCAGCGGGGAGTATGCTTGGAAAAAAGAAACATATTCCGGATTCGGCCAGTCCTTTGAACTGACCCGGAGCGATCTGCAGTTTTCCGCTTCGGCCATTTATCCCTTCAGCCTGCCGGTTGTTACCCCTTATCTGGGCGCCGGAGTGGCCACCCATTCGCTCGGCTACGATTATGTGGAACCGGTCGGCTGGGCGCTGGATACCTATGATATCGAAGTCCCCGGTAATGAAACCCGGATGGGTTATCATCTTATGGGGGGATTCGATGTTGGTCTGCCGGCTTTTCCTTTGACGCTCAATGCCGAATATCGTTTGAACTGGGTGAGTACGCCCGACGAGGTGACCAAGTATAACAGCATCACGGCCGGATTGAGTTTCAGCCTGCCATAAGATAATTGAACCGATAAATATCAGGCCCCGCTTCAACGGGGCTTTTTTTTATTATGTGATTGCCTGAGAGAAAGGGGTATCGTATAATCCCATGAAGTAAAATAACGACGGAGGCTTTTATGGCTCGCTCGTACAGCAATTCCCGGATTGAGACATTCCAAACCTGCCCGCGGCAATATAAATTTCAGTATATCGAAAAGGCGGCGGTGGAAAAGCCGGTCGGGGTTGAGGCTTTCCTGGGCAATGCGGTTCATCATGCCCTCGAGAAATTATATTCCCTGAAATTGAACGGGAAACTGTTAACGGTCAATGAGCTTCTCGGTATTTATCATGAGCATTGGGATGGCCCCGATCGGGACAGAATCAAAGTCACCAGGGAGAATCTCGGTGTCGATGATTATATCCGGGTGGGTGAGGAAGCTCTGAAACGCTATTATGATAAGTATCATCCGTTCGATGACGGCGATGTTCTGGCGCTTGAAAAAAGCATTTCATTTCCGCTTGACCCGGAGAGCCGGTTTATGATTAATGCCAAGGTGGATCGAATCAGCCGCCGGGCTGACGGGGTAGTGGAGATTGTCGATTACAAAACCAAGGCCTTTTTACCGACTCAGCATGTTCTTGAGGATGATGCTCAGATGGGATTGTATCAAATGGGGGTGAGCTATCTCTGGCCCGATTTCGACCGGTTCGAGTTGAAGCAGATATTTCTTCGTCAGGGCGTGGAAATGAAAGCGGTTATGGATAAAGACAAGCTCGACGAGATTCGTTATCGAACGTACCAGAAAATTCTGGAGATTGAGAGAGCAGTGAAGTTCGATGATTTCCCGCCGCAGGAGTCGGCTATATGTGATTGGTGTATTTATTTCGAGTTGTGCCCGGCTAAACGTCATCGCCTGGCACTCGACGAGGAAATCGAGGTTGAATTCGATCCCGGTATCGGATCCCGGATGGCCGGTGAATATTTAAGCCTCAATGAAAAGAAAAAACAGATTGAGACCGAGATGAAAGCTCTCAAGACTGATATTGTCAAATATTGTGAGGATTTTGATGTCAGCAGTCTGGAAGGCGATCAGGGATTGGTAAGGGTCAGTTTCAAGGATGAGGAAATGTTTCCGTCAAAGACCGCCTCCGAAGATGATTATCTTGAGATTTCATATCTTGCCCGCCGGTTCAATCTTGAGGAATGCTTCAAACTTGATCAGAATGTGCTTTATAAGGAGTTTTATATCACGGAAAAACTCCCCCCGGAATTGAAAAAACAACTGGAGAAATTTCTTATTAAAAGACGGCGGGAGACTCTTTATACCCGATACAAAGGGGAATAAAAAAACCCGGTTGATGCCAACCGGGTTTTTTTATCATCAGATTGCCTTTATTCTTTTTTGGCTTTTCCTTCCGATTTCGTGGCTTTTGAGCCATCAAGGACCACAAACACCGGGACGATTCCCTCGGTCGGCGGCGTTACCAACTGGAGATTATTACCCGGAGGAGTGGTGGTGGAATCGACCTTCAGGGGGCCGATATCACTGTCATCGAGAGCGGAAATAAAGATTGTGGCCACGCGTCCTTTTCCCGGTGGAATGGGAGGTACTGATACGCCCACATCGGCTATTAAACCGATGGTGAGACACTGGGTAGTGGTATCGACACGGGCATATTTAACCCGGAAATCCTGAGCCACGCCGCCCTTGAAAATGGTGGAGTCGGCCACGATTTTAGTTTTCCCCGATGAAAAGGTCAGCGGAATGGAAATCGCAATTATTTCTTCATCATTAACCATTGACACATTAATAGCCCAGTTTTTGGCATCGATCTGATAAGGTTCGGCATAAACCGTGTCGATTTTGCCATACTTATCATCCTGCGCGAAGAGACCGGTGCATAGAACCAGAAGCATTAAGGTCGCCAAGATGAGGGGATTCCTTGAACTCATTTTACCTCCATGAAACACAAGTATATAGGTTTTACTTAATATCATCGGTTATAACATCAATATTTTTACTATCGTCCAGAGGGAATAGTTCCGACTTTAGTCTTTCGATCAGGGAGTCCGCTTTGGCCGGATTGTCGAGTTTGTCTCGATAAACGGCGGCGGCATTGACCAGGGCCTTTCGGCCGATATCGGTCGTGGGGAATTTATTATAGAGACCTTCAAGATAACCCGCCGCCTGGGGCCAGTTTTCCTGCATTCGGGCCAGTTCCGCCAGGTAGGATATGGCCGAAGCCTCGATTGCTGAGCCGGGATATTGCCTGGCCATAGCATAATAGAATTCCTCTGCCCTCCTAAACCAGGTTCGAGTCAAATCCTTATTATTGGCCTTTTGGTAATGGTCGGCAATAGTCAGATGCGCATCGAAGGCGGCTTCCGAGGTGGAATAATTATCGATCAGCCATTTATACTCATTTTCGGCCCGTATCCAGTCGCCCAATTTCATGAACGACATGGCGATATATTTTTGCGGCAGGGAGTTATTCTGGAAATAACCCGGGTATTTATCGTTAATCTTCGACATGATTTCCCGGCAATCGTTGTATTTTTTCTTGTCGAATAAAGCTATTCCTTTACGCAACATAATCATGGGCAAAATGGTAGTGTCCTGAACCCGCTTCGATAGCTGATCATACAGTTTTAGGGCTTCATCATAGTTTTTTTTGCCTTTATAGGTAATTTCAGCTATCATCATGGTCGCTTCGACATCGATCTGACCGGTTGAATCTTTCAGTTGGCTGAGATCGGCGATAGCTTTATCCCATGCCCCGGCATCATAATGGAGGCGGGCCAGATTACTGCGGGCGGCGGTGGCCAGAGCCGAATTGGGCCAGTCACTGATTAACCTGTTATAATAGGTCTCTCCGGTTTTGGTTTCGATTATCGCCAGGGAGTCATAACCGATCATACGGTATATTTTAATGATATCAAGGGGGAGATTGAGAACCGAAGTGATAATATCATTCTTATTATCAACGGGAGGATAGAAAGCATCCATTTGAGCGTGGTATATGCCCACGGCGCTTTCCAGATCACCCCGCGATTGGAGAGCGAAGGCCAGGTTCAGTTCAGTGGTCAGCCGCTGGGGGCCTTTGAGGTTGGTGAAATTAAGTAATTGATTCGAAACAGCAATCACCGAATCGTAATTTTCCCCTGCGAAATATATCTGGGTCAGGCGATTGGCGGCCAGAAAGGCAATTGTTTCCAGATCAACTCGTGCTGCCGTGTCTTTTTCACCGGACAGTGAGTCGATGTAGATCCAGCAATAATCGGTAACAGCGAGATAGGCCTGCTTAATCTGATCTCTGGTGCCAGTGTCGTTTAATTCAGGTTTGATTGATGCCTTTTGTTTCAGTTTTTCAGCCTGATTATAGAGTTGCTCAGCCTTGAAGACAATTTTTCGACCGGATTCCGAGGAACATCCGATCATACAGCAAATGGCCAAAAGCGCCATAACTATTTTAATGCTGAATCGCCGGTGATATTCAGGATTCACGATTTCCATCCCTGGTGATTGTTATAAGATTCATATTCCTGTTGTATAATCGGTTGTTGCCGAAATTCGCGCATCAAAATACGAAAAAAAAAGCAGGTGTCAAGACTGCGGAGATAAAAAAAGCCGGGAGCAAGTCCCGGCTTTAAACTTATTATTAAACTGGTATTAACGGATTTTACGACGAATAGCACCGACTCCGAGTAAACCCAGACCGAATAGAATCATGGTGGTCGGTTCAGGAACCATATTATAGGAGGCTTCCATCAAGTCGTTGCCGCATTCTAGGGTATTGTGGAAGGAAATGGAGTTATGACCGTCTAAACCCCCCAGCATACTGGCGTCAAAAGCGAATTCCCAGACATAGGTATCGCCGTTGCCCTGCAACGGGTTGGTTTCCAAACCAGCCCATAAAGTCCGCTGGTTGGTCACATTGCCAAGGAAATTGCCACTGGTGATTTCCCAGCCGCCGACCGCGTTACGAATGTCGGTATAATTATAATAAGTGCCCGGTTTATCGGGAATTCCGCGATAAGTATTCACCTGATACAATTTGCCTTCAGAGACATCAATAGCATATTGATATTTGTTACCATCGAATCCAAAGAAAATGTCACCCAGATGATAACTGCGATTCCATCCGGTCGAATAAGCGGAGTAGCCGAAAGAATTAGTCAGGGCCAGATGAACAGTGCTACCCTGAGTGGCAAAATGAAAACCTTCCAGATCAAAATTCTCGCCGCCCTCACCAAGCATACCGGGTGAAGGAAGTTCCCCTACGCCATAGGGATAATCAATCGGGGCGGTGTTGTTATTGGCATCAAACGGTCCGGTCCCGAAATCATATAACTGCCAGCTGAAGGCCGCATAGCTGGAACTGAAACAAACCAAAGTCAAAATAACCAGGGCCATTAATGTCTTTTTCATAGCGGGTCTCTCTCTGTAAATATAGTTATAGTTTTGTTAAAATAATAGCAATCTTAATGCCATCTGCCGGACATTCTGCTGTGTTGATATAAGTCATTTTAAATCAATTTGTTATGTGATTAGTGGTGGTGTGTTAAACAAGTTTCAGGTCCGATTGTGCAATTTTATGCAATTTTTAGGCAAGATTCTTTATTAATGCTATGAAAAATTTTACCTCTCAAGCGGCGGAACTTCCAAATTAACATCAATTCAATGTTTAATGGAATTTGAGATTGCCTCGCAGGAGGATATTTAAATGGCTATTAAGAATAGAAAAAGAAATGCAAGGATGAAGGTGATTGATTTCATAACCGGTGAATCTGAACTACGACAGAGACTTCCGGTGATAAAACCATCCCGCCATGAAATGATCTGGAATGATAGTAGTTTTTATCCCCGGCGATTTAGGATCGGGTTGTACCGGTTTTTGCGGGATAATGTGCCGCTGCTAAATGCCTGTATCTGGACCTGGAGCCGGCTGGCCGCGGCACCGGGACATTTCGATATTGTCGGCCGGGTTTCTGAAACGGTCTCGGCTAAGGCCCGGGAATATCTGGATGAGATGATGCTGGGTATTTACCCGTTTTCGTTTCAGCGCATGGCCGGAGCCGAATCATTTTTGCCGATGCTGTTCGACCGGTTGTTCACTGATGGGGCCTTCGCCGGTTATGTCCGTCTTAAAAGTGATATGAGCGGTATCGAGCGATTCGACCCGGTCGATCCGGTTTTGGTCGGTTCGATCCGGGATAACCGGGGCGGCCGCCGTCTGGTTCTGATTACCGATGACCATGAGGTCACGGTTGATGGCAATGACTTTTATTATTTCGGATTGAATGCCGATATTGAAAGCGGTCTGGGGCGCTCGATCATGGGCGCCATCCCCTTTGTCGCGCGCATCGAACAGGAACTGGTCGATGATATGAGTCGTTCGACTCATAATGCCGGGTATCACCGGCTACACGTTAAAATAACGCCCCCCGAAAAACTGGCGGGCGAATCAGACCCGGCCTATGTTGAACGGGTCAATGAGTATTTCGATGAAACGGTGGGAATGATCCGGGATTGCCGGACCGAGGACAACCCGGTGACATGGGATAATGTCAGTATCGAATATATCGGCCCCAAAAATGTCCAGGGTGTTACCCATGCCTGGTTTTTGAACCATCGGGCCATGGTCGAGGAGATTTGCGGCGGGACCGGCCTGGCCCCGTTCATGCTGGGTTACAGCTACGGCACGACACACAACTGGGCGCAATTCAAATACGACCTGGTCATGCGCCAGGTGATTTCGATTCAGCGCCAGACCGCCCGATTTCTGGAATGGCTGGGAAATATCGAACTGGCCCTGAAAGGTATCGAGGCCGTCTGTCGTTACCAGTTCGATAATTCCCTGACCTACCTGGCTTCCGACCGGGCCGAAATCGCCCGCGGAAGAATCGACAGTCTGTTGAAATTGTACCAGGCCGGGTTGGTCACTCGCGAGGATGCCGCCCGGTTGGCCGGAGAACTGATATAGGCGCGCTTTTCGAACATTCCGACTGGAAGCGGGCCATCCGCGATATTGCGTTTTTCGCCGTTAAATTTCTGGATATCACGCCCCATCCGGGGCAGGAACGCTGGCTGAAAAACAGCCTTAAGGCCGAGAACCTGCTGGTTACCGGTAATCGCTGGGGGAAATCATTTGCCGAAGCGATCAAGATCATTCACCATGCCCTGTTTCGTTACCGGGATCGTCAGTACGACCGGGCCGGCAGGTACAATATTGTCTGTGCCAGCATAACGCTCGATCAGGCCCGGATCATATTCAACACCGTTCTCAGAATTCTGAATGGTTCCTGCCGGATAAAGGGACTGGTGAAAAAAATGACAGTGACACCATATCCCCGAATTTACCTCGGTAACGGCGCCCTGATCGAAGCCCGGTCGACCCAGCATCGGGGGGAGTATCTGCTGGGCAACGATTATGATTTTTTTGTTTTCGACGAGGTGGCCTTCGAGGATGAGGCCGAATATGTGGTTAATGAAGTCATCAAAATGCGTCTGGCCGACCGCCGGGGGCGCCTTGATCTGATCTCAACCCCGAACGGGCGGAACTGGTTCTATAAAAAAATGATGGAACTGAAGGATCGTCCCGACGATGCCTATATTCAAAACGGCGATTCCCGGGAAAACAGCTATATTTCTCATGAATACCTGTCCATGCAACTTCGTTATCTGAGCGATAAGCGGGTTTCTCAGAATATCATGGGGCAATTTATCGATTCCGGAGGCGAGATCATTCCCGGCAAAGATATTGATGCCGCTCTGATGGATGATACACCGAAACGAGTTCCCGGTCAGCCGGATAAAAACCGTTTTTATATATCCGGCTGGGATCTGGCTCGCAAAAAAACCGCCACGGTCGGGATTACGATAGAGGTTTTTGAGGGACGATGCACCGTGGTCGATCTGGTCAGGATCAGAAAATGGGACTGGAATATTATCCTGGAACATATCCGGACCCGCCAGCGGATTTATCCCGGGCGGCTGGTGATTGACGCCACCGGATTGGGGGATGTGGTGGTGTCGCAACTCCAGGATTATAATCCGACGACTTTTATTTTCACGGCCCGCTCCAAGGCGGAATTGCTGACCAATCTGGAGTTGTTTCACAGTATGAAAAAAATCAGGTATGCCCGCTGGGAAATCCCGGATGCCGAAGGACGGATCTGGTCGCTGGAAGATGAACTGCGTTCGGCGAGGTGGGACGATAACAATACCTGCGACAGCGTCATGGCCCTGGCGCTGGCTCTCTGGCCGTTGTACAAGCCGGAAACACCCGTTATCAAACCGCGTCTGGGGAAAATATAAAATGGCCTGAATCCGGGTCTGCAATCCAGGCCATATCGCTAAGATAATGCGGTGTTTGCTAATCACTGCGCCAGTGCAAAACACCGGTTACACCGGCGCATTTTCATTCTGTTCTGTTTCGAATTAAAAGGGTGAAACCGCGCCATAGACGTCATTGAAAGTTATCGAAAGGGCTGAAATAAAAATAATGGCGGCGATTATCCACTTCAGAGTAGTTCTTTTTTTGGCTCTATAAACGACCATAGCGATCACCTCATTTCGTCAATTCCATTCATCCGGTCCCCAATGCAAGACTTATGCCATCGGAACCAAATCTTGCCGGGCCTTGTAAGTAGTTGTCCAATAATTAATTACCAGATTGTCTTAATTTGGACGGAAAAGGCTGTGAATTCTCTTGCATAAATCGGGCGGACAATTTCTGCATCGATTCGGTGGTATTTGCCGGCCTGCCAGACTTCAGTATGGAGGAAAAATGAAAAATCTGGTTGGAAGTATTACCGCCTCGCTGATCGAAAAGGAACCATCAGGCTATCGGGAACTGACGGATATTATCAATCGCAATATCAAGCCGCCGACCGCCGTGCACCCCGATAATGTACATATCCGGGCCATGTACATTGTCTCCGATCAGGTCAACAGCTATGGCGGTTGTTTTCCGGGCGAGGAGCACGAGAAACTGGCGGAGATGCTTATCGACAGCCCGGTGCTGATCGGTCACCGCAAGGACAGCCTTCCGATTGCCAGGAACTTTCACGCCGAGACGGTCATTCGCGATGGTGTCCGCTGGGTCAAGGTTTATTTCTACTGGCTAAAAAATGCCGATCGCAGTGATGACCTGTGCCGTAATATTGACGGCGGTATTTATAAGGAAGGCTCGATCAGTTTTATTTTCAACTTCCCCGAGTGCTCGATCTGCGGTGAGGATATCCGTAAATGCCGGCACCGCCCTTTTGAGGAGTACGATGTACCCGGGGGCGACCGGCGTCAGGCCTATTTCAATTACCGTCAGATACTCAAAGTTTTGGAAACATCGCTGGTGTACCGGGGCTCGGTGGAAGATACCACCATTACCAATGAACTGGTCTTTCGCAAAGTCACGAGCGATGAATCCCCGAATTCTTGGATAATTCCATTATACCAACCGCCGCAACGCATCTGGTCGATGGAGCGGCTAAATAAAAGCAAAAAATATCATATTCTCCCGGCCTATGAGTCCCTTCCGGTGACGCTTTGCAGATTCGATGGCCGGATGCGGATTTTGGGTGGTGACCAAATCGAGTTGGAATCGGATATTCTGAATAAGTATCTCGAATCGTTACCCATGCCCGATAATAATTTCGCTGTCGAGGCCCGATTGATCGGGCACCGCGGGAAAGAGCGTCGGCCGGTCGAGGAATTGATCCGGTTTCTGCAGGGCGAGAAAACGAATGTCAGGAGAATCGAACTTAAAATTTGTGACCTTCTCAAAGCTGGGGCAAGTGAGGACCGCAGGGTTGGCGGATCCGAACGCCGCGAAGAACTCAACCGGCTGTTTGCCGCGGCACCCGATCTTCTGGTGCCCGCACGAGTGGCCACAGGTGATAATCTGGCCGGGGCCATTTGGGAGACTGCCACCCGCTATGGAGTTGAAATCCATACTCTCGATTCGGACGAAAAATACCTGCTGACTCACCGGCATCTTATCCGATTGAGAATAACCGGTCAGGAACGCCGGGGCAATGGTTTCGATTATTCTCTGGAAGGCCGGAACCGCGACAATACAAAGGTCGTCACTCATTTGAGGTGCAATCGTGATTTCCGGGTCGGAGATGTGATAGAGATCGAGACAGCTTCGATAACGGATCGGCCGGATGGTTTGCATCTGATGCATCCCCGGGTAATTGACTGCCACTTCGCTTACGGAATCGCCGATGATTTAAGTCAACTGGTTAAAAATGATGAACCGGCGAATTATGCCGGAAGATACCACTTAAGCCGGGTTTCGGAGACAACCATACGGCTTGATCTGGAATTCGAAAATGGTGTGAGATCATACAACATCAAAAAATTTAATACTGATCGGCTGGAAGAAGGGCGCCGTTTTCCGGCCGATGAGGGTCAGCCGGATAAGATCGACGAAGGTGCTTTCTTTGAAACCGGAAATATCCTCGATTACACAACTCAAGATAATGCTCTTAAAATCAGTCTTGATGGATTCCTGGGCGGGAAGTATATCATCAGGCCGATTATTTTGAACGGTCACAGGCGTCATCTTTTTTATCAATTTTCAGGGGGCAAAAATGTCTGATTTCAATCGCAATGACAGTTTTCGCAGTCTTATAAGTCGGCCGCTGATCAGCTTTATTATGGCCCTGCTGGGGGTGACAGCCGCCTATTTCACCACCATTGGTTCTATCGAAGTCCGCCTGGCCGAGAAAGCCGAGGCCGCCCTGGTGGAGACAATCGATAAACGTCTGGCCCGGCTGGAAGTGGTGATCCGCGAAGGACGGGTCGGCAAGGATGAGTTTTTCCAGTTCAGGAATGATATCGAGAGACGACTGACCCGAATAGAATTTTTCTTAACCGAACAGGGGAGATAGGAGTGAATAAAAATATTCTTGATTTACAGACGTTAAATGCAATTCTGACCTGCCTTGATGACGAATCAATCGAGGAAATTAACTTTGATGATTTACGGAATGTTCTTGATAAAACAGGAGCCGTCGGCGATGAATGTACCCGACTGGCCTCGGAATTAAATCTTATCAAGGAAGAATATCGCAATCGGGTGGTCGGCATATTGCGGGCCAATATGGCCTGCCGCCCGAATGATGATGATGCCGCGCTGGTACATCGGTTGAACGATAACCTGGAAACCGTGCCGGTTTCGGAACTGATAAAACTTTACAGCCGGTCAGCGGCCCGTTTTCGTGATAATTTCCCATCCAGTTTCAAATACCTCGGTTTTGCCCGCCGGGCCGGTTCAATCGAAAACTGGATGGATCATAAAATCTGACAGAGGATAATATCCCGGCCATGTGGGGGACAGCCCCGGCCTGAGATAATAAACAACCAGGAAAGGAAATGATATCTATGTCAATCAGAGAACAAAATCTCGAAACCATCGCGCCGGTTCTGGCCACCTTTTCCATTTCGCAGACCGCCGATGTCGATGATCTCAAGGATACCGATATCGGTCGGGCGGTAACATTGACCGGAAATTATCAGGTCGGTCCGTGCGACAATAATTCCACCCTGCTGGGCAAGCTGGTGGCCCTGACCCTGACCGACAGCGATAACGGCCAGCGTCAGGCCACGGTCCAGATCGGCGGAATCTGCCGCCTGCCGATCGGCGCCACTTATCCCGAGATCGGGAACCGGGTGGTCGGCGCGGCCGGCGGGGCGGTCAAGCAAGCCCCGGCTCTGACCGGCTATGATCCGGCCGGAGGGAATATCGCGCGGGGATGGGTTCTTGAAGTCAACGGGACCAGTGATTGCACCATTTATCTGAATTAAGGAGGAGTCGATGGATTTCAATAAATTTCTTCAATCCGATGCCGTGTCCGAAATGAACAACAGAATATCGGATCGGGAACCGGGCGGGATGGTCGATTTCGGCCGGGCCGCGGAACTCAAAATCGACCGCGATACTTATCTTGAAGCCGAGAACCGCGGCCTGACCTTAAGTGAACTGCTCGAGACGCCGGAATATGACCCCTCGCCCGGTAATTCCCCGTTGGATGCCTTCGAGCGGCAACTGGCCCTGGCCGGAATCCGGCTGGGAGGGAAAAACCCGACCCTGGTGGATCAGTTCTACCAGAAAGCCTCATCCCTGATGCCGGAGTTCATTCTCAGGGAGATCAAAAAAGGCCAGTCCATGCGTCCCGAACTCTCGCGTCTGCTGGCCAACAGCACCGTAGTTAACAACAACCGCTATACGCCGTTTCATGTCGATACCTCGAGCACCGACAAATTTTCCCTGCGGCCGATTGGCGAGGGAAGCGAAATTCCCCAGCTCATTGTCACCGAACAGAACCATTCCATCAATGTCGCCGAATATGGTCTCGGTCTGAGAGCCAGTTATAAGTCACTCCGCTACCGGACCACGGCCCAGTTCCGGGTGTTGTTATGGTATATCGGGTTTAAACTGCAGACGGATAAAATCGCGCTGGTGGTTGATTGCCTCCTTAACGGCGACGGCAACGACAATCCGGCCGTGACGGTCAATGCCGCCTCCTCCGGTACCATGACCTACGATGATCTGATCACCCTCTGGGCCGAATTCGAACCGTTCGAGATGAACACGATTATCTGTCATATCAACAAACTCAAATCCATTCTGACGCTGGATGAATTCAAAGACCCGATGGCCGGCTATCGTTTCCAGGGGACGGGGGAGATGTTCAGCCCTCTGGGAGCTTCCCTGGTGCGATGCGATGAGGTGCCGACCGATCTGGTGGTCGGTCTCGATTCGCGATTCGCCATCGAAGAAGTGATCACCCAGCCGCTCATGGTTGAGTACGATAAAATTATCGAGCAACGTTTTGAGGAGGCGGTCATCTCCGAATCGGTAGCCTATGCCAAGGTCATCCGGGAAGCGGCCGCAGTTCTCGACACTATTTTCGCCTGATCAATCTCCGAATGATTATCGACCCGGCTGTTTCGGCCGGGTCGATATAAAGGAAGGTTAAATGCAAATTCATCTGACCGATAGCACCGCCTCGCAACGGGGCGGACTCTGCACCAATAAACGGCTTTTCAAAGTCGCCTCAGGGCCGTACGCCGGACGAATGATCGTGCTTCTTCATACCGCCCCGAACGAAATATATTTATCCTGGGCCGACTATCCCTACACCGCCTGGAGCCAGCCGGCCACGGTTTGCGGCGATAACGCCGATTCTCCATTCGACGCCGTGATGGATCCCGACGGGCATATTTACCTGGTTTATACGCTGGAGACCAACAAAACCCTGGTCGTAAGAAAACTCACTTTCACGGGCGGCCTGTGGCTGGCCGGAGCGGCCAATACAGTTTACAACGCCGATGAAAATCACTACCCATCCATTACCATTCAACCCTCCGGAAGGCTCTGGGTTGCCTGGAGCCGGCAGGCATCGGGAAGTTGTTATATCAACGCCAAGTCATCCGATGACCAGGGCGAAACCTGGGGCACCGGTCCGGATAGCTACGGATATGCCATTTCGGCTGAGCTGTCATCGGGCTACTCCCAGATAATTGTCTTCGGATCGTATGTTTATCTTTTCTTCACCCAGGATGATCTGAAGCTGTCGTACTGCCGCAAGCATATCAATGTATCGACCTGGGAGGATGAAGCCGATGTTGCCACCGGGACCGGTTTTGATGAAAACTTCAGGGCGGCTGTATCCGATGATAACCGCCTGGGTATCGTTTTCGACGATACCTGGTTGAAATTCAGAGAATTCGACGGCGACAAATGGGGCGGTATTATCACAGTTGATGATGACGGCGGTGTCTTTCCCCGGTTGCAGTACCGCGATAATCAGCCTTTTATAATCTACTTGGCTGTTTCGGGATCGAATCAAAACAAAATCCTGTTCAGCCGCCGGCAGGGAACAACCTTCTCCGATCCGGCCCCGCTCGATCCGGCCCGGTCCGAGTTTGAAAAGGTTCTGTGTTATAATGCCACGAGCGCCTCTTATGCCGATCTGACCTCGGCCGCCGCCGACAGTACTCCCGGAGATATTCTGCACCCCGATTCACAGGCAATCCTGAAGAATTCGGGTGATGTTCTCTACCTCGGGATGTCGGCCCGATTTAATTACCTGAAAATTATATTGTCATCGGTTGGTTCCGGTGGCGA
This sequence comes from Candidatus Zixiibacteriota bacterium, assembly GCA_016933955.1. NCBI lineage: Bacteria > Pseudomonadati > Candidatus Zixiibacteriota > Candidatus Zixiibacteriota bacterium. Next base: position 56,821 of record JAFGTT010000012.1, on the reverse strand, counting down.
AATCGGCTGGCAGTATTACAATGGCCGGGAATGGTACGGTTTCGTACCCTCGGGAGGAGCCTGCCATTTCAACGATCTCGACCGGGAATTACTTCTATGGGATGACAGCCTGAATATTCCGGCCGACTGGCAAAAATATACTGTCCAGGGAAATAATCTGTTCTGGGTTCGGGCGGTGGTCCAATCTGATTTCGATCCCGGCCCGGTCGGGTCCCAACTAACAACCGTTACCAATACTGAATCTTTGATACTCATGGAGCCGTGATGTCATTTACCAATCCAGAAATGGTCAACAGGCATATCAGCCTGGATGATAGCCCGATCGGTCTGCGAAGGGATTACCCGGTTGTTTTCGGCGGGACGGAATGGGTCAACCTGCCGGGACGGGGGGTGGTCGAGGGTTCGGTGATGGTCAAAGCCGTCAGGGAATTCGCCCCGACTTACGAGACACCAATTCTCAATGATGGGGAAATTTCCGTGTCTCACCAGCGGCTGGTTCCCGGTTCGGTTACCATCGCCTCCGATAATTCTCTCGGAGCAATTTACCGCGAGAATGTCGATTTCAGTGTCGATTGCGATCAGGGGACAATCAAACGTCTTATCGCGGGGGATATTATCTCCGGCAGTCAGGTGGCGGTGTGGTACTATTTCTACACGGCCTATAAGGCCGGGGTCGATTACGCCATCAACTGCAGCGACGGCATGATTTGCCGCCTGCCGGATGGTGCTATCCAGGTGGGCCAGACTCTGATGGTCGATTATGAACTCTCCGGCAACTGGTTTAATGACGAGATAATCTCCGGAGCGGTATCCGAGGCCAATGCCATCGTCGAGAAACAGGTCGATCCGGATCAGCGGTTCGGGGCCGATCCGGTCTTGCAGGCCGCCGCCACCTATCTGGCTGTTTCTCTTCTTTGCCGAATGGCGGCCGCGGGGGATCTGAAATTCAATCCCGAAGCATCTTCGACTGCTTCTTCATGGATAGCGCTGGCGGATAGCTACCGCGAGGATTACCAGGTCCTGATAATGAATTTTCGTCCCGGTGCCGCCCGGATGAGCCGTCCGACTTTATCCCGAGGAGGAAAATAATGATGAACACTCTGGCTTATCTTAAAAGCCGCCGTATGTGGGTTGTCCGTGATATCATGGTCTGGGGGCTGGAGGCCGATGCCGAATTTCACTACCTGGGTATTGAAACGGTTGATACCGACAGCCGCCTGATGCTGGGGATTCTTTCCGTCGGCGACACGGCCCAGGATATTCTGTATGCCGATCTGGTCGATCACCACGGCAACAATCTTCCGGCCGTGATCAATGCCCCGAGGGTGATTATTCGTCCCCGCTCGCGCCATCAGGCCTACCTGGCCGGCGAGGAATCAAACGCCGGATTTCGGATTGTCCGTGATCCCGACGCTCCGGGACCGATCCGGGTCGATTTCTTTATTTATGAAACAGGCCTCTAAATGGATAATTCCGCCAAAAATAAGGAGGTTCAAATACCCTCGGATATCGAAATCCTCGAGAATCTGAAAAGAAGAATTTATGAAGCTATATGTGAAAACCCGGGTAGCCCGAAATTGGGCGACCTGTTGAAGGTGATGGAAATGAAAAACAAACTATCGGTCTCGGGTAAAGCCGAGAAAAAATTCTGGGAGATGATTAATCGTATCCGCGATGAAGAATTACCCGGGAAAAAGAAACCGGTTCCGACCAAGAAAAACCGCCCCGAAACCGGCGGCTGATAGCAAAAAGCATTAACAACGGAGGCTCGATTTGAAGAATGTATTTGTAAGTTTTATGTTTTTAATCTGGTTGACGGCTCTGCCGGCTCTGTCCGAGGGCATCTATGCCCGTTTTGATCTGGACAACACAGGTGCAAATGATCGGGATGGTCGCCGTCATCTGACCGCCCTTTTCGGCGACAGCGCCACGGGTGAAACCATGCCGAACCTTAAACTGGAGGTCTGGAATGGCGAAGGGGCTTTTTGTCTCGACCTGAAACGCGATCCGGGAATAACCATCCAGTCAATCGACCGGGATACTGCCAACGATGCTCCCGTAATCGATTGTCGAATGTCCGACAGCACGGTGCATTCCGTTTTTCTCTCTCCCAATGGCGATCTGGAATGGTTAATCAAACTGAAGACGCCGCCGGATACCGAAGTGCTGTCATTCGATATGATCTCGTCCGGACTATGTTTCTTCTATCAGGACAGCACTCAATTCAGCGATGATATCATGTGCCGAGGACCCGATTGGGTCCAGGGTTCATATGCCGTTTATCATCGGTCCGGCCGGAACAATATCACCGTGACCGATGATGATGAAAATCATACCAGATATTATGAAACCGGCAAGGCTTTTCATATCCGCCGCCCCCTGGCCTTCGATGCCCATGGTGATTCGGCCTGGTGCGATCTGGCTGTCGATACCATCAACAACCGTTTTGATATCGCCCTGCCTTCCGATTTCATGGCCGCGGCGGTCTATCCGGTAACCATCGATCCCACCTTCGGTAAGTCCAGCATGGGGGTCTGGGATCTGACCATCGTTGATTATCGGCATATTGTCCTCTGGAATATCGGTTGCCTGGAAACCGGCGAAGGTGAAATCACCGGCGGGTATGTCGGTTGCGATGTAAGCGGCGAGCTGGAAGGAACCCTCCAGGTCCGGGTCCATTCATACACCAGAGGTGATGATCTTGATGAATCGAAATATCATGCCTCGTCATCCGTTACCGATGTTACCGATACCGCCGCTATCTGGGTGGAATGCCCCATGAGTGGGGCTCTTGACTCCGGAGTGACCTATATGGTTTCGATGCAGGGATATAATTCGATCAATGGAAAACTCTGTATTAAAGCCGATGTTACCTCGTGGGGCGATATCAAGTACTCCGATCTCGGGGATTGGACGGCTCCCGACAGCCTGACCGGTTATTCCAATAAAAACGACGGGTATAGTGCTTATGTCGAATTTACTGCCGCAACCGCGGATATGCCGCCCGGAAGACGCCGCCGGATAATTCAATCCGAATGGACAGGTTTGTACGGAAACGGCAATTTTCCTTCCCAATACGATAGCTTTACCATTCGTGGCAGAACAAGGGAGGAAAAATTATGAAAAGAATAATTCTCTGTCTTTTTGAAATATTATTTCTTTTCGATTTGTGTCAGGGATTCGGCATTGTCAGCAATGGAATCGATCGGGACACCCTGTCAATGCCGTTTCTGGTTTTGGATTCACTCGGCAATCCGGTTGACCTGGCCGCGGGCGATTCGGCCTATCTGGTCGTTTTTTACCCCGGCGGCGGACTGGCCTATCGCGATTCGATGGCCTATAACGATGACCGGATTAAAAGTTACGAATGGGAGGATTTTGACGGGGCGAAATCATATGTCCTGACCGAAAAGGTCAGTGTTCTTGATGGCGATGCACCCTCCAACGGAGTCTATGCCTATGTTATCACGGTCGATGATAATACCGGGGCCGACCTGATGACGAGTACCCGCGGCTTTTTCCAGGTGGTCAATACACCGCTGGAATATTCACTCGATTCCGCCGCCTTTGCCCGTAAGGCCGTCGACAGTATCAACCTGGTATTCGATTCCCTGGCTAAAATAATCGACAGTCTGGAGCATCTCAGCGAGGCGGTCGATTCATCCACGCTGGCGGGATGTATCTGGAATACCCCGCAGAGTAATCATACTCAATCGGGGACTTTCGGGAAATATCTTGATGCCGAAATTTCCGGAATCAGTGTCGGGGGCGGAGCTTATAGTATTGAAATCATGGTTCTCGATACGGCTCTGGATCAGCCGATTCCGGGAGTCGGTCTAAATGTCCGTAATTTGCCGCAGACAGCCCTGATCGCTGTGGGGCAATCGGATAATAGCGGGTCGGCCGGGTTCAGCCTCAATCCCGATACCTTTATGGTAGCCGCCTTCGCGCCGGGATATATCTTTCATCCCTACGACACCATCGTTGTAACCGGGCCCGGCTTGGATACCCTGTTCGGCTATCGGTTTGATCCCGGCGAACCGACCGATCCGGGAATGTGTCGTCTATATGGTTTTGTCTATAATATCAGCGGGAATCCCGAAAGCGATGCTGCCATAACAGCCCGGCTTCCGGCCGGAGTAACCCGGGCCGGGGCGGCTCTTATTTCCCCGCTTATGGTTGAAACTACCAGCGACGGGAATGGTTATTTCTATCTCGATCTGATTCCCAATACCGAACTGACTCCCGACACCACCCGTTATGAAATAACTGTTGCCCGACCCGACGGGATTATCCTTCGGGAACGGGTGGTTGTCCCGGATCAGTCCAGCTGGCTGTTTACCTGGTAATTAATTGCTAACATCCAAAGGAGGATTATTATGATAGCTGTCATCCCCGTGCTCGGGTCAATCCTTGAATTTATCACGAATAATATCATTGGTCTGATGGGCGGTCTGGGGACGGTCATTATGACCGTGATCGTCTGGTTTGCCAAAAAATACCTGGTTCCTTTTCTGGAAATCGAAAGCCGTAGACGTTACGCCGGTTATATCGCCGCTATTGCCGACGAAATCACCGATGACCTGGTCCGGAAATACCCTGGAGAAGAATGGATCAAGTATTTCGATGAGGCGGTCGACAAGATTATCGATATCTGTGCCATCGATATCGAGGTCGCCCGCCGGGCAGTGTCGGCCGCTCTGGCCCGCAAATAATTAAAAAAGCCGCCTGATGGGGCGGCTCTTTCTTTTATTCATTCAAATTACTCTCAGTAACAGGGTTCGGGACCTGCGGCCAGAACATGCTTGATGAAGTAAATTACATCGCCGATGTCGATACTGCCATCGCAGTTGGCATCGGCCCGGCCGCCGCCGTCAAGCGGTTCCGGTCCGTCTTCATAGATATAATCGATCAAATATAGAATATCCCCGATATTGACCGTACCGTCGCCGTTGTAATCTCCCTTGGCATATCCCGATGAGCAGTTGTACAGCGACATCGAAGTGGCCGAACCGACCCGTCCCGAGGCATCGGTAGCCGTAATGGTTATAAAATACAGGGAATCCTCGGCCATGTTGGAGGAGTTCCAGGTCAGTTTCCAGCCATCCCCGGAACTGATATCGGCCCCGATATAGTCGCGCGTGACCGTCTGCGAATAACCTTTGACCGTGATAATCATATCCAGGTGCAGCCAGTTACCGTTATAAAGGACTTCGGCCCCTCCGGCGCCATCGTTTCGTATGGCGGTGGTCACTATCGAACCGGTCAGGGGATCCGAAACGCGCAAAGTGTACTGCCCCTGGACGTCATCCAGACCGGAAACCCCGGCCGCCACGAGATACAGACCGGGTGTACCGGATAAGGCCATTACGGCCAGAAGCTGTTTATCCTGAATGATCGCGCGCATCGAAGTATAATCGGGATTGCGATAAGGCCGCAACAGCAATTCGTTGCCGTGGGTGGCGACATACTGCAGGAAACCGCTGTAGAAAAGGTCATCGGGGGTGCCATCATTTTGCCCGGTTAACATGGCATCGGCCATACGTTCCACCACGGTATCGGCCGAGAGATACTGGTTGCCTTCCCGCATACTCAGGATGAAGCCCTGGTCGAACCAGTATTTAACGGCGATGGCACCGCAAACCGGGCCGCAGTAATCGTCGCCATGCCCGGACTGATTGAGGGTAATGACCGGCAGGTTGTAATCCATAGCCGCGTGCAGTTTCTCGAACTTGACCACCGAAACATCCTCATCCGGTGAGACAGCCTCAAGCACCAGCGGGTGGCAGATGGTATCGGTCTCCGCCGGATTGACCAGGGTTACCATGGGCGGAGTGGGGTCGATGTTGACCTGGATGGAATCGGCATCGGACCGCCCGAGAGTATCATAAACGGTGGTCCTCAGCCAGTACACTCCTTCGCTCAAACCGGAGTAATCCCAGACAAGGCTGTAACCATCCCCGGTCCCCGAGGGATTGAGACCGTCCCGAATAGCTTTGATTCCATCGTAGTCATATCCGATTTCAATCCAGTCACCACTTTCTTTGTATTCGAATTGCATGTAATCGATAATGCCGCTTCCGGCCGTTTCCGCCGCCCAGATAACAATATCATCAACGATGATTTCATTGGAGGCGGGAGTCAGGATGGTTACCGCCGGCTCCGGTTCTTCTCCGCCGCTTCCGCCCGGAGTCCCGGCCGAATAAAGGAGCAGACGGCCCGGAAAACTGGGAAAGGATGCAAAGCCGGTATTGGTCAGATCAACAAAGCCCAGGGTGGTATCCCAGATATTGTAACTGACGCAGGGAACCGGAACATCATCGGTGACAATGGTTGCACCGCTGAGAGTATCGATATAATCGGCAAAATAAAAACCGGCAAAATAAGGTCCTTCGACCACCGCCGAAGAATCCAGCGGAACCTCGATCTGGTAGAGACCCGCCGAGGGAATGGTGACGGTGTAGGTGGTCGATATGGACAAAAGGTCACCGGGTAACGGGCAGGTCGGGTCGGTCAGATCGGCATCCTCGACATCGACCGAAACCAAAAAATCGGTGGCGCCTTCAAAAAACAGCACCATGTAAATATATTCAACCGAAAAAGGATAAGGCCCGTCACAGGATAACCCGGGGTTTTGATATGATTTATATAATTCATCACCGATCAACCAGTGATCCACGCCCCACAAATCGCCGTCGACATCATGACGGACAGTACAAATTTCCGCCGAGGCAAAATGAGGAGTGACAGAATAATTCTTGGCCGTCTGCCGTTCCAGAAGGGTAGCGATAGCGGCCTTTTTAAATCCCTGCGCGGATGCCGAGATCGATATCAGCAGGCACAGCAACAGGACAGCAAATCCTTTTCGGGACATAGAATCTCCTTTTTCAGCAGAAAAATATTAATACTACCCTTGATATCGAGCGTATTTTCAATAACTTAATTATCCTGAGGCGGCGACCCCGACAAAATTTTCGGGGCGCTGTAAGGGTGTATAATATTTAAACATTTTGGTATGACAGAATCCAGATCGAAAACCGGACTCCCGAAACCGCCGTGGCTGAAAGTCAAAGCCTGCGGTAATTCCAGATACCTTGAGGTTCAATCCCTCCTCCAGAAGCATCACCTGCATACCGTTTGCCAGGAAGCCAATTGCCCCAACCGAGGGGAATGTTTCTCTTCCGGTACCGCCACCTTTCTGATTCTGGGACCCAATTGCACCAGAAACTGCACGTTTTGTAATGTTATTCACGGCCCGGTCTCCGGGATCGATGCCGACGAGCCCGGGCATGTTGCCCGCACCGTGGAGATTCTTAATCTTAATTATGCTGTGGTGACCTCGGTGACGCGGGATGACCTGCCCGATGGCGGAGCCGGCCAGTTTGCTGCCGTTATCGGGGCTATTCGGCGCCTCGCCCGCCCGGTTGAAATAGAAGTCCTGACACCCGATTTCGAGGGCCGAAAAAACGATCTTATGACGGTTTTCGAGGCCGGCCCCGATGTCTTCAATCACAATGTGGAAACCGTGCCCCGGCTGTATGATGAAGTCCGCCCCGAAGCCGACTACGAACGCTCGCTGGAGGTCTTACGCTTTGCCTCGGATTATCGGCGGATATCGGTGAAATCCGGTCTTATGGTTGGTCTGGGGGAGACGACCGAGGAACTTCAGGAAGTCTTCAATGATCTCAAAAAGGCCGGTGTTCAATTTCTGACTATCGGGCAGTATCTGGCTCCCTCAAAAAGCCATCATCCCGTTATCAGGTATTATCATCCTGCGGAATTCGACAGACTGGCTTTAGATGCTCGTAAGGCCGGTATCGATCACGTATTTTCCGGCCCGCTGGTTCGCTCTTCATACCATGCCCGTGAGCAATTCCGGGCTAAATAGGCCCTGCCCCATAGATAGAATATTTTTGATACAATCGCGCTCCGGCCGCTTTTCCCCGGCCTTTTTCTTCCGATACCCGTTTATATGAAAGCCCCTGAATGACATCTTGGACGAGCCATGTGAGGTGGAGAAAGATTGCTGAAACAGGAAAAAAACATCGTCGTCATCGATGACGAGAAATATGTCTGTAATATTATTATGGAAGCCCTGGCTGAGTTCGAGGATTTCCATATTCATAAATTTACCGATCCCGACCGGGCTTTGGAATTTATCGACAACCACGGGATCGATCTGGTCTTGACCGATCTGGTCATGGGCGATTACTCCGGGGTTCAGATTCTTGATGCCACTCAGACAAATCATCCCGATGCCGTGGTTATTTTGATGACCGGCTATCCCACGGTGAAGACCGCTATTTCCGTGCTCAAAAAAGGCGCCTATGATTATCTTATCAAACCGTTCAAGCTGGAGGACCTCAAATCGACCATTAAACGGGGTCTGGAACACCAGCGGGTCAAACGGGAAAACGTGGCCCTGCGAAGTCAGCTGGAGTTGATGAAAATCAACGAGGCTTTCACGCGGGGTGAAAAACTGCACCTGCTGCTTCACCAGATCGCCGATTCCATCGTCGGAGAACTCAACGCCGATGCGGCCTCGCTGGTTCTCCTGGATCGCAAGTCCGGGCAGTATCGCCTCCGCTACCTCTCCGGGGACAGTAGTGATGCGGATCTTAACGATTTTCTGTACGGCCGGGGTCCCTACAGCGCCCTGGCTTATGATCGCGATATCTCGCATATTTTCAACGACGAGATCGAACGGGATGGGAAGACTCTGAAACGGTCATTTGTCATCTACCCCTTGATTGCCAAAGGCCGCAATATTGGTTTCCTGAATCTGGTTTGTGTCGACCGTTTCAGCTATATTTCGCCCGGTCAGAAACACCTTGTCTCGCTTCTGGCCTCATCGGCCGCCTCGGCCGTTGAAAGCAACTACATGGATAAAAATCTCCAGAAATCGTACCTGATGACCATCAAGGCTCTGGCCAACGCCGTTGAAGCCCGCGATTATTACACCGCCGGGCACACCGACCGGGTCTACCGCCTGGCCAAAATAACCGCCCGAAAACTGGGCTGGAGTAGTGATAAGCTGGTCGAACTGCGTAACGGGTGTATTCTCCATGATATCGGCAAAATAGGGGTTCCCGACGCCATCCTCAATAAACCGGGGCGCCTGACCGACAATGAAATGGCCATCATGAGAAAACACCCGGAAATGGGCGCGAGAATCTTAAAGGGTATTCCCTTCCTGTCCACCGTCATTCCATATACCCTTTCCCACCACGAACGTTATGACGGAACGGGTTATCCGTATGGCCTGGCAGGTGAAGATATTCCCATCGAGGGGCGCCTGCTGGCCGTGGTCGATACCTATGACGCCATCATGTCCGACCGGCCCTATCGGCCCTGCGCCGATTCCGAGACGGCTATCAGTGAGTTGAAAAAATACAAGGCCATTCAGTTCGATCCCCTGGTGGTCGAAGCCTTTCTTGAAGCGTACCATGAAAATCAGTGTAAATTCAGTACTATCTACCGCGGCTGCAGCAGCAGTAAATCGGCTCCCTTCACGAAAATGAAAATGGAACGGGTATGAAACTGATAATAAAAATGAAAATGGCCGCATAACCCATAATCCGGGCATGTCGCGGAAGGACCATTTCATCATTGATAGTCGGCGGATGTTTAATACCGAAAAGAAAAACAAGCACTCCGAAAAACCACCAGCCCGGCCACCATATTCCCATAAGAATCAGAGCCGCAAAGAATAATTTGCTGAATTGATGTTGCCGCCGGCCAAACAGGCCGTAAATAATATGTCCCCCGTCAAGCTGTCCAAGCGGCAGAAGATTCAGCATCGTTACCAGCAGACCGACCCATCCGGCAAAGATGGCTGGAGTCAGCTGGATATAATAATTCTCGGGGATGGGACCGTAAATCGCCCAGGCCAGAAACCGGGTCAAAAGAGAATCCCCGATACCCAATCCTTCCGGAGAAGGAACATATATCAATCCGGAGTTATAAAACCCGATCGCCAGAACGAGAACGGAAACTACGAATCCTGCAATCGGTCCGGTGGCGCCGACCTCAATCAAATCCCTTCGGTTGGTAATCGGCGAGCGCGATTTTATCACGGCCCCGAAGGTCCCGGCGATATTGGGGGCGGGCAGGAAATATGGCAGGGACATCAGGACTCCCCGTCGCCGCCCGGCCAGGTAGTGTCCGAATTCGTGGAAGAGCAGAATACTGATCAGGGCCGCGGTGAATTCAATCCGCTCCCTGATCACTCCCGGTTCGTTCAGAAACTCGACGATTTTCCCGGGATGCGTGATAAAATCGAAATCGAATCCCCAGATCAACGGTGCAAAAAACATGGTCGCCAGGGTGGCCCCAAGAAGGACAATGTTCAGCCAGGGGATTTTTCGGCTGTCTTCATCAATCGTAATCAGTATCCCGTCGATATCCTCGCGAACGACGGCGGAAAATCCTGAGGCGGCCAGTTTTTTTTTCATGGTTCGGATCGCCTCGGATGTTTCAATTCGCGGCCGGGCGCGGAAAATCAAGCGGTTATTGTGGGTATAAATGGCTGTAATATCAAACAGCCCGGCCAACTGATAATAAATAGTCTTCGACATCAGGTCGGGATTTTTCAATTGTCACCTCATGGCCGGTCATCCATCGATCGTCTCCAGTATTAAACAGCATTAACGGCAAAATGTTCGCTCTTGTCAATCGGTATTAATCGGATCGGGGATAGCAGGAGAAACAGGGATAAAAAAAAGAAGCAAGGTCAACCAGACCTTGCTTCTTTAACTTAAACTTCAACTAATGGATTAGAACATCCATTCGCCCATGATGCACGGGCCGAAGTTGAAGTAGTAATCGATCATGAAGGTGACATCGGCCCCGTCAATGGCACCGTCGGCATTAACGTCGCCGAGATGCTCGAACGGGAACGGACCGTTGCCGCCATAGTAAACATAGTCAATAAGGTAAGCAATATCAACCAGGTTGATAGCGCCGTCGTTATTGACATCACCCCGACCAAAGCCGCACCACTTGTTGGCGGTGTTGGCCAGTTCGAAGTAGCTAGCCGGGTCACTGGCATCGGCAAGGCCTTCCAAACCGAAGAGAGCAAAGCCGAAGGTGACGACGGCCGGATCGGCCGGCATATTCAACTGCGCGATGTTATAGAAAGCACCGCGATCGTCGGGATCGGTCTGACCCTGGGCAGGATCAGCACCCTGCTGGTGAGTAAGACCGGTGTGGTTGGCCATCCAGTAATAAACCGAATCCAGCCAGATATCGGTATCGTTCCAGTTGGCCTGACCCGCGGAGATTGTCTTGGCGCCGCGCAGCTGATCGTAACCACAGCCGAACGGAATCCGGACAACACCCCAACCGATATCATTCAGGTTGGCGGTATACGAGAAGCCCAGCGAATGAGCGGCGTCATAACCGCAATACTGGTTCTTCGAATCCGACGGGTAGTTGATATCATAGTCCATCATCGCGCCAACATAGATATTGTTGAGCGCCGCATAACGGCCTTGCATATCGAACTTGTAAACGACGAAGTTGTTGAGAGCCGCCTGATCATAAGCGCTGATGACTGTCGCGCAGCCATGGAAGCCTATGGTCAGAGTGTCTGAAAGCGGAGGCTGGACACCATAATGAGAAGCAATCATATAGAGCCAATCCCAGCTCAGGCAGTTGCCGAGTGTATCGTAATCGCACATATCCGCAACGGAGTCAACGAACGCAAAAGCGGCCATTTCACCGTAAACATCTTCATAGTTGGCGCCGAAATCGTTGGAAATGGAACCGACCAGGATGTCAGACAGGTGAGCCGGCGGACAGGTGCCGTCATAGCAGTTGACTTCGCCCAGGATGGACTGCCAATTGTTATCATCACTGTGCCAGTTGGCGCAGTGTAAAGCCACGCGCGCGGAGAACTGAGTACCCTTTCCTGGAGGCCTGGTACCGATCTGCTGAGCAGCCCAAACCAGAGCGCCCTGGAAGAAGGCAACATCATCACCGTCGATCTCGGTAGTTCCCTCTTCACCCAGCTTGGTGGAGTTCCAAACCGTGGTGTAGTTGGCTTCGCCGACACCAAAGGCCACCTCGACGCTGCTGTAGAGACAGCCGCCGATGATGCCCAACCTGACCTGCGGGATGGCGTAGGCGCCGCCGTCGATCAGAGCGCTGTCGAGGAAGTAATCCGGATCGTCAGTGTAAACGCGGGCGTAGAACGAATGGAAGCCTCTCGGAATCAACGGGGCATTGACCTGCACGGTGATATTGATATAGGCGGAGGAGTCATTATAACTCGCCTGAGGCGGAATGACCGTTCCGGGTATCGGGGTCAGCGTGCTCTGGTAGACCCAGGTCGGGACCACATAAGCCGCGTTGTTCTTGGCATTCCGGGTGACATCGTTAACGTCAACCGTCCGAGCCATATCTTCGGTGATGCTGGCGCGGAACATGTCGGCGCTACCGGCGAACTTCTCGGCCAGTCTCTCGGAATTCTCGATGAGGTCAAAATTGACCACGGAGATGGAGGCGTTGGCCGGAGTCGTGCCGTTATCGGTGTCAATCAGTTTGACAGAGTCGATCGTCAGGGGCGCGCCGCCGGTGTTACCCAGGGCATTTTCCCAGACAACCGTGTATCCATCCGGTAAGCCGAATTCCACAGGCACATCATACCCGTAAATCGGGATATCGAGACGCGGGCGAGGAGCCTGTTCGGTCAGACAGTACAGCTCATTGTAGTGGCAAACCAGTAAATGGCCGTCCGTCATGGCCGGTGAATAATGGTGAGCGTATTCAATGCCTCTGGCATACCGACGGTGGAACATGTGTTCGCCATTGTCGGAATTGTAGAAGTCAAAGAAGTCGCTGTTGTTACCAACCATGTACCAATCGAATTTCTCGGTCTCGCAGCTGAGGATACCGTCCGCCATCCACTGAGAACCGAGGCTCGGATTGGTCGTGGTCATGGACCACTTCACGGTCCCGTTGTTCTTATTGAAAGCAACCGGTCCGCGGAATTCACCCGAACTTACCCAGCCGTTCCAGCCGGTCTGAATGACGTGACCGCCATCGAGAGCCGGGCCGTTGTAATCCTGGGCGTTACAGGTATGGGCCCAAACCAGCGAACCGTCCGCCGCATTAATCCTGTAAATGATACCACCCGACATATAAGGCGGGTAGGTGGTATACTGGTCGTACGAGGAAGCGGCAAACAGGGTCGGAACACCATCAAACAAATCATAAGCGATTCCGCCGGTGAAAGCCTCGGTGCCGCAGTTGCCCGCGTCGAGGTTGCAGAGCTGCTGATCGGCGAACTGCCAGACCAAAAGGCCGGTAGTCGCGTCAACGCAATAAATATCACCGTTGGAAATATTGTCGGCCGTGCCGATGTACAGGTATTCACCATCGGTGGTCAAACCTTTGTAAATACCTCCGCCGACATTAATCGGGTTGCCGGCACCACTGGTGACCCAGCCGGTGAAGTCATTACCGGTGAGAGCTTCCCGAGCATAGATATCGCCGTCGTCGTCGTTATAAATAACGACCGGGACACCGCCGATATCGACTATCACGGAAACACCCCAGGTCATGAAGTGGCTGTTGTGCTGCATGAAGTTCTTGGTCCACACCACAGCACCGGTAGCCAGATTGATGGCCGAAAACGCCTTGGCATCGCCGCCCGGTGTGAAGACCAGGGTTCTGGCGTCGCCATAAGCGTCGAAGTTATAAATGGTCGGGCTGGCATAGCAGCCGCCGCCGATGACGAAACCATCCGCGTTGTACTGCCAGATCTGGGTGCCGGTATTGAGATCAATAGCGGCCAGATTGTTCAGGAAGTAGCAAACGATGGTATCGTTGTAAATAACCGGGCTGTTCAGGTTGGAAACCTGAGAGGCTTGGTATTCCCAGGCCTTGGTCAGATTGCCCTGAACATCAGTGCCGAGGGAACTGAGTGAGGCGTTGGTATGGGCAAAGCTCTTGGCCATGGTCGGCCAGTCTTCACCGGGCACGCAAACACGTTCCGGAAGCGGAACGCAGCAAACGTAGGCTTCCATAATAAAGTTGGGGTCTACGCTCCAGTCGTTGCCCATGAAGCTGAAGACGCGATCAGTGCCGCTATACCACATCTCAGCCGAGTTCAACCCGGCGCAGGAACCGTCGTCAGACAGGGTCCTGATGCCTTCATCTGCTGTCGGCGCATAGGATTCGATACCGATCCAGATCGGTTGATCAAAGAGGAACGGATCCGGAAGAGCCGTGCTGAAATCAATGGCCTGGACTCCCGGATACAGGACATAGTCCGCCGGGGTCAGGGTAAAGGATTCCAGTAAGACATCCGGAAGACCGGTCACCGCATCGGTTGACCAGATCTGGATATCGGAATTGTAGGTGTAAAGCGGAAGGGCCGCTTCACTGCCCGGCCAGTACAGGGCCATGTCGAAATATTCGAGACGGCATCCGAGACCGGACGGGTTGAATTTCTGATAGTTACCGACATCGCCATAAGCATCGGGGAGTCTCCAGAAATAGGCCAGATTGCAATAATCATAAAGCCACTTGCACTGCGAGAACTCATCCCGGCAGAGGTCGGCATAGATCAGGAAGTTGACATCAGCTCCCCAATCGTCAAGCATGGTGCCCCAGGATCCCCAGTATTCGGAACTGCGGCCGACGCCGCAAGAGCCGTCATCTGAAAGACCCGCCAGGGTTCCGCCGCTGACATCGTCGACCGACCAGCCGACAAAGAAGTCTTCGGTCATGATCAGATTCAGGGCGGAGAGATCAACCACGTTATAGCTCGGATAGAAGACAAGGCTAGCATAAGGAATGGTAACCTTGGCGATCTCATTGGTAAGATCCGGGAAGCCACTGCCGTCGCCGCCCCAGACATAAACGTCAAGGTCGGGAGTTCCGACAGTAGGAGCGGCATAAAGAGCCACGCCGACTTCCATCAGTGTTTCCGGTCCATCGACCGAAAACCTCATGTTGAAATAATCATCGCCGTAAGCGTCAGGATTGGTCCAATAATAGGCAGTTCCACAGGTGTAATCCTGGGTGTAGCAGTCAGTATACGGAATCAGGCCACAGCAAAGATCGACACCGATGAGGAAGTTGATATCAATTCCCCAGTCGTCGTTCATCAAGCCGTAAAGGCCGTTCCAGTTTTCCCAGCTGCGAAGCAAGCCCGCTGAACCATCGTCGGACAGGATCGCAAGCGTATCACCATCGACGAAGTTGTCAACGGAGACACCGACGTGAAATTCTTCGCCATCGGTGAAAACGAGCGGTCCCAGAGACGACAAATCCGCCGGAACGTAGGCCATACCACTTGTCGGCAGGTTGGCAAAAGGTACCACCACCGAACCCAGCGCTGTGCCGGGATAACCAAAACCGTCGTCGGTATAAACGGTCACCTTCATGTCGGGAGTGCCGGCACTGCCGCCAAGATATGACCCGTAAACGCCGATGTAGGCGGTTAAGAGTGTACAGGTGTACCCTTCACTCGGCGTAAAGCGCATACCCATTTCCGAATCGTTGTATGAATCCGGAATTCTCCAGTAGTATGACGCCGCGCCGCCGGAGTAGTCGATAAATTCGCAGAAATACTGCGGCGGCAGAACGGTGGCCGGCGTTGCCAGCTCCATAATACCGGTCGCAGGTTTCTGGAATGCGGGTGCCTCACGCTCGATCGCAGTCATGTCGTGTGTTCTGGGCGCATCCTGGTTGAATCTTTCATACGGATTCAATCCATGCTTCGTACCAACATCGGAACCAAGAACCGCACTACTAAAGGCAAGCAATAACCCTAAAGTAAGCACCGCGATTATCAGTTTATAAGACATTTATTTCCTCCTTAAAATTAGGAAACATTGAATCGCCGGCCAAAACATTATGATTAACCAAACCTATCGGATATAGATTTTTTCGGCAAAAATCGTGAAATCTTTGCCCGCTAAATCTATTTATGATGGTTTTTTGGCCAATCCTCAATATCTCACTTCTTGTCCAGGGAATGTGAGATTCTGCTTTGGTCAACAAATTCATTATAATTCCTATTTGGAGAAAGGAGTTAAGCTATTCTCAAATCTTGAGCAAATAACTCCCAAATGTTGTGTAAAGGAAGTAAATGCTTCTGAGCTCAAATCTGATAAACCTATAAAATTATAATTTACTCGTGTTAGAGTGTCACCTCCTGAGGAATATCTCGAATGTATGTTACGGTTTGGGGTTAACATAATTGAAATGAGGTGATTTTTGTCAATCCAGTGACTAAAAGTGGGGTCATATCTTAACCGACCTTTCTCGAGACTTGAATAACGACCGGTTAGTAAATCAAAATAGGGTATGACTAAGATACAACAAAACCCTAAAAAGGGATTTTAGTCCTTAACAACTGGATCGTAACCAAAGAGAAGTAAAAAGTTCTTTCTTGCCGCAGGAATTTTTAATTGTGGCTCTCATTCCAACAGCAAATTAGACAACGCACTCGAATGAAAATATAATACTAATCGCATATTTGTCAAGATAAATATTGCCTTAAATCGCCATAAATTAGCCTTTTAGTGTCTCGGAGCCGCCATTTGGGCCAATCCGGGGCCGATCCGAGACCTCGGATTGGCCCCAAATGTGACTATTTTGCCCTTGCCCTTTTCATTAACAAGCCTATTTTCAATGAAATAGGCGATTGAAAAACCATGAAAAAAACGACCCGAATTATACTCGTACTGATATTTATCCTGTTTCTCATACTTATCCGCTTTGTGGTCGAAATCGGTCAGGATAAGGCCCCCGATAACCGTTTCAGGGTCACCGGAATTATCGACGGAGATACGGTCGAGTTACCGGGCGGGGACCGGTTGCGGCTGATCGGAATCGATTGCCCCGAGCGCGGCGATCCCTTTTACGATTCCGCCTCGGCCTTCATGTCGGGCCTGCTCCTGGATCAAATTCCGGAAGTGGTTTATTCGAGCCGCCGCCGGGACGGTTATGGCCGCCAGTTGGGATACCTGTATCTCGATACCCTTTTCGTCAATGCCGCCGTTCTGCGTCAGGGACTGGCCTGCGTTTACCTGTTCGATGATAATCTGGCCGACCGGGGCCGGATCGGGGAATTGCTGGCCGCTCAGAACGTGGCCATCGATCAGCGCCGGGGGATATGGTCACTGCCGCATCATGAGGAACCATATTATGTGGCAAAAAAAGGATCGCTTCGTTTTCATCGGCCGACCTGCCGAAGTGTCCGCGATCTCGATCCCGGTCAACAGCTCCGGTTTGAGACCCGTCTGGAAGCCCTCCGCCAGGGTTATTCGCCCTGCCGTAATTGCCGGCCGTGATATTACAGGCGACAGCATTAATACAATTTTCTCTTGCCACCGTCGGATGATTAATTATTATAATGTATAATGATGACTTTGAACCGATTCCTGCCCGTAGCCCTGATTATCGTTCTCGGACTGGTCTTCACCGGTTGCCTGTGGTCCTCAAATACCGCCACCCATACCGGACCGCCGCCGCGAACCGCACCGCTGGATACGGCCGGCTCCGATTCCTATCACCTGAGTTATTTACCGGAATCGCTGACCGTTGAGTTTACGGTTCCGGGTAACAAGCCATGCCCGGTCAAAGTCAACCTCCATAAAACTCCCCGTCAGATTATCCGGGTGATTGTCGATTCGGTTTTTGCCCCAGGAAAATACGCTATCAGCTGGGACAAGAAAGATTCCGCCGGGGGGCGGCTTCCGCAAGGCCTCTATTACTACCATTATTATATCTGCGATAGTTCATACACCCAAAGCCTGGACTATCGTCGTCACTGGGAATAAATCTCCGTTTTTGTAAATCAATATTGATATTACGTTTTCCCGAGTGCAAGGTGATGCCCGCCGGGAAATGGTTTTGACGATAATGCAAAGCCTTGCAATTAAGTAGGTTGGGGAGAAAATTGTGCAAATTTTGATATGCATGAATATGGGCCCGGGCCGATAATGTAAGGGAGAATACCCCGGCAGGGGGTACGAGGTGAGAAGGGAAACATGAGGAGACCATATGCCCAGCATACTTGTTATTGATGATAAGGAATCGATGCGGACGATGCTTTCCAACGCTTTGACCGAGGAGGGTTACAGCGTTGACACGGTTGAGGACGGGCAAAAGGGACTGGATCTGGCCCGGTTGAAAAATTTCGATCTGGCCGTTACCGATTTGAAAATGCCGGATGTCGACGGCCTGCAGGTTTTGAGCGGCCTTAAAAATATAGACAATGATATGTCGGTTATTATCATGACCGCCTATGGGACGGTGGAGACGGCGGTGGCGGCTATGAAAAACGGGGCTTATGATTTTATCACTAAACCATTCGACCCCGATCACCTGACGGTTATTATCGAACGGGCTTTGGAAAACCGGCGGTTGATTGCCGAGAACAGCCTGCTCCGCGAGGAACTGGCGCAAAACCTGGGGTTCAGCGAAATCATCGGCCAGAACGAGAAGATGAAAGAGGTCTCGCGGCTGATCCAGAAAGTGGCGGCCTCCGATACCTCGGTTCTTCTCCAGGGTGAATCGGGGACCGGCAAAGAGCTTTTCGCGCGGGCCATTCACAATCTTTCGCCGCGCCGCGATAAACCCTATGTGGCGATCAACTGCGCCGCCATTCCCCGGGAATTGCTTGAAAACGAATTGTTCGGATCGGAAAAAGGCGCCTACACCAGTTCGGTCGCCAGGAAAATGGGCAAATTCGAAATCGCCGACGGCGGAACCCTGTTCCTCGATGAAATCGGGGATATGGATATCGCTCTTCAGGCCAAACTGCTCCGGGTCCTCCAGCAGAAAAGTTTCGAACGGCTGGGCGGCAACAAGACCGTTTCAGTCGATGTTCGGGTGATTGCCGCGACCAATATGGACCTCAATGAAATGATCAAGAAAAAAATGTTTCGCGAGGACCTTTATTACCGGCTGTCGGTTTTCCCGATCACCATTCCGCCGCTTCGCGAGCGCCCCGATGATATCAAACCGCTGGCCGACTACTTTATCAACAAGTATTGCCGAGAGATGAAAAAAACGGAAAAGACGCTTTCCAAAGAAGCTCTGATCCTGCTGAGCCGGTATCACTGGCCGGGGAACGTCCGGGAGCTGGAAAATACGATTGAAAGGTCGATTATTCTGGCCGAGGGCAAAAAGATTTCCCCGGAACACATGGCCATCAGGTTGCCTTCGACTTCGGAAATCAGACTGCGTGAGGGGGCCGGGTTAAAAGAGATCGGGGCTCATGCCCAAATGCAGGCGGAACGGTCGGCCATCATTCGAATTCTCCGCCAGGTCCGCGGCAATAAACGGAAATGTTCGGAAATTTTAAAAATCGATTACACCACCCTTTTCGATAAACTGAAGAAATACGAAATAGATACCAGTCAGATATAGCTTTCTCTCATCCTCACTCTTCATATAAAAAAGCCGCTCTCTCCGGGCGGCTTTTTAAATTCATGTTTCTCTCGTTTCTCCGGCAAGACCGACCATAGCCTTGAGCATCCGCACCTCTTTTTTATTGAGGTGGCGCCATCGTCCCGCTTTCAAGTTGGTTACCGTCAACCCGGCGAATTCGGTTCGGGCAAGGTCCCGGACCTGGTGGCCCACGCCTTTGAGAAGTTGCTTTACTTCGCGCTTGTGTCCTTCATGAAGGGTCAGCTCGACCAACGAAGTTTTAAGTGAGGCCCGCAAGATTTTTACCCGGGCCCGGCCGATATGCCCATCCTCAAGCTCGATTCCCTGTTCCACCCGCCGACAGTCGGCTTCGGTGAAAGCACCCATCACCACCGCCCGGTAAATTCTGTTTATTTCATAACTGGGGTGAGCCAGGCGGTAGGCCAGATCGCCGTCATTGGTCAATAATAAAGCGCCCTGGGTATCAAAATCAAGCCGTCCCACCGGGTAGACACGGGATGGGACTTTTTTGGTGAAATAGGCTACCGTCCGGCGCTGGAAAGGATCGGAAAGAGAGGTCAGAACATTTTTGGGTTTATTGAGAAGAATATAATACTTTTCACCGGCTGGACGGATAATGTTGCCGTCGACTTTGACAATATCCTTCTTTTCATCTATGACTGCCCCCTGTTTGTCGACTTTTTCATCGTTGACCGTGACCCGGCCTTCATCAATAAGTTTTTCCGCGCCTCTTCGCGAGGTTATTCCGCAAACCGATAAAAACTTATTTATCCTGATCAATGCATAGCCTCCCCTGAAAACCGGACACGGCGATCCTCAATGATGACAACTGGTAACATCCCGCCGCTCACTGGCCGCTATTTTCTATCGACTCCATCTCTTCCAGATCGTCTTCCATGACATCATCCTCGCCGGCCTCGGCTACCGGGGATACAATCTTTATTTTGGCGGTCTCCAGTAAATCATCGTCTTCCTCGAATTCGTCCCTCAGCGAGATTTCCGGTTCGGCAGTTTCATCTTCACTGGTCATATCCTCGATACCGTCATCATTGTCATCATCAGTCTTTTGATACGGAATCTCATCGTCCGATTCCGCGGCCGGTTCATCAAGCGGCAGGCTGGGCTGATAATCGGAATCGCGGGAGGCCAGGAGTTCCTCGATTTCCTGCATCTTGGGTAAATCATCGATGGCGTTGAGGTTGAAGAATTTCAAAAATTCATCGGTCGTTTTATAAAGCAGGGGGCGGCCGACCGCCTCGGACCGTCCGGCCATCGTGACCAGCTTCCGTTCGAGAAGGGTATGGATGACCGAATCGGAGGCCACGCCGCGGATCATTTCGATATCCATCTTGGTGACCGGCTGGCGATAGGCTATAATGGCCAGGGTTTCCAGGGCGGCGCGGGTCATACGAATACTCCGGCGCCGGGTGAGAAGTTCCTCAACGTGCCGGGCAAAACTCTCGACAATATATATCTGGTAACCGCCGGCAATCCGGCGAATCCGAAATGACATATTATTTTCATGGTAACGCCGGTTTAGCAGATCGATTATTTCCTCGATATCGCTGCTGGAGATATCTTCGACAATATCGGCTATCTTCCGGGCCGGGAGCGGCTCCGGTGAGGCCAAAATGAGTGATTCGACCAGTGGCAATTTGATATCCATTTCAAGCATTATTATTCTCCCGGCAGACTAATTTTTCATATTGGTTACGAATTCCAGGGCCGGGTGCGGATCGTTGAAGAGATCTCCCCGATAAACCCTGATTTCAGAAAACGGCAATGACTGCCTGACCGTCACCCGCCTTAATTTCATTAATTCCAGCAGGGCCATGAAGGTAAGAATAGCGATCAATTTTCTCGGTATATCCGAAAATAAATCCTGAAAAAGCATCGACTCTTTTTCGGCCATCAAATCCAGGATCCGGTCGATCCGGTCCTCGATACTGATCAGTTCGGGATTGATTTCGTACAGCCGTTCTTCCTTGACCCGTTCCAGAACCGCCTTGAACGCCGTCAGCAGGTCGAACAGGGTAGTCGATTCCAGCAACACCACTTTTTCTTTTTTCCCGTTGCCCCCGCCCACCGGAGGGGGAACATAGACCCTCTCCTCCATCAGTCGTTTTTCCCGCAGGATTTCGCCGGCTTCTTTGTATTTCTTGTATTCCAGAAGAGCCGCGACCAGTTCCTCGCGGGGATCGGGTTCCTCGCCGTCTTCGTCATCACGAGGCAAAAGCAACCGGGCTTTGATCCGGATCAGGGTCGAGGCCATCAGGATATATTCCCCGGCCAGTTCCAGGTTCAGCGTTTTCATCAGTTCCAGGTACTGCATGTATTGCTCGGTGACCCGGGCGATAGGAATATCGTAAATGTCGATTTCATCTTTTTTGATCAGGTACAACAGCAGATCCAGCGGGCCGTGGAATACTTCCAGGTTGACCGCGTAATTTTCATTCTGTCCGTTATTCATCAATAGTATTCCATTCTCATGGCGTGGCGGATCTTGGCCATGACCTCGGCCGCTCTCGTTCGGGCCCGGACTGCGCCGCTTTTCAAAACATCCCAGACATAATCTTTATTCTGCATGATGACCGCCCGTCGTTCGCGGATGGGAGCCAGCGACTCGTTCAAATTGGCGGCCAGCCGTTTCTTGCAATCCACACAGCCCAATTCACCGCTCCGGCAGGGCGGGGCGATTTCCCGCTCGGCCTCAGGAGTATAGATACGATGGAGCAGATAGACCGGGCATATTTCCGGACGCCCTGGATCACCTTTGCGAAGTTTTTCCGGGTCGGTGAAAAATTTCTTCAGCTTATCGGCCGTTTCCTCGGGTGTCTCAGCGATAGTGATATGGTTATTGTACGATTTCGACATTTTGCGCCCATCGCTGCCCAGTATAACCGGAATCTCGGTTAAAAGCACCTGCGGCTCGTTTAAGGTCGGGCCGTAAATGTTGTTGAACCGTTTGGCCAGATCGGCGGCCAGCCAGATATGTTTCTCCTGGTCTTTGCCGACCGGCACTTTGTGGGCGTTGTAAACGCAGATATCGGCCGCCTGCAATACCGGATAACCAAGAAAACCATAGCTGTCCATGCCCTTCTCTTCTTTCTTCTCCATGTAGGTGGGCAGACGGGTAAGAGTCGGCACGGTAATCAGCATGGAGAAAAGCAGGTGCAATTCGGCATGCTCCTTGACCTCGGACTGGATGAAGATGGCGCATTTCTCCGGATCCAGGCCGCCGGCCATATAATCGACGGCAACCTCGAAAATCCGATCTTTAAATTCCGCGGTGTGCTCGAAATCGGCGGTCAGGGTGTGCCAGTCCACAATACAGCAATACATCTCATAATCGTTCTGGAGACGCACCCAGTTTTTCAGGCTTCCCTCAAGATTCCCCAGATGCAGTTTTCCGGTTGGCTGCATGCCCGACAAGATCGTTTCTTTAATACTCAAAGGCGGATCACTCCATGAACAGATAGGGTTTCCAGCGGTCATCGGTCACCCCGATAAAACGCTGGATATAAGTGATATGGTTGGGCCGTTTCGGTTTTTTGAGCAGTTTCATTCCGGCCTGGGACGGGGTTCGATGGCCCTTTTTATTATTGCATGATTCGCAGGCGCAGACCAGATTTTCCCAGGAATCGGAACCGCCCAGATTCTTCGGGATAATATGATCCACCGTCATCGGCCCGCGAGTGGTTCCACAATAGCAGCAGGTGGAACCGTCACGAATAATGATATTTTTCCGGGTCAACAGGATTTTCTTCCGGGGGGATTTGATATACCGTTCCAGCCGGACGACCGAGGGCAGGGGATAGGATGTTAAAACCGATCTGATTTTCACGCCGTTATAGGTTTCGATCATCTCCGCCTTGCCCATATAAAGAAGTAGAAAAGCCCGCCGCGCGGAACAAACCGAAAGCGGCTCGTAGTTTTGATTCAAAACCAGCACATTTTGGTTAAGAATGCTCATTTCCTCACCTTTCGCGCGGGTCGCAAACCCGCCATAATCTTATAAGATTAAAATAACGCTCGCCCTTGTCAACTAATTAATTATATGTAAATCCGTGTCAAATCGGCCCGGACCGTAAATAAAGCCGATCAGGTTTGCCAAGTCGGATCGATCTTATTATCTTGATCGCATTATGAATTCAGGTCGATCAATAATATTGACAGCCATTTGTTTCTTTTCTCTGTCATTCATGGCTGTTGCCGACGGCGAAATCAAGGTCGTCGAGAGGCCGTATTTTACTTACAGCGCTTCAAGCGAAATCTTTTTGGAAACCACCGATACCGCCATTACCATCGCCCGCACCCGCCTGATTAATCTCCTCCGCGATTCCCTGGATTATAAACCGACTGTCTATATCCGCGACAATCTTGAGGATTTCAGGAAGTTGATCGGCTCTGCCTTCCCCGATTGGGGAGCGGCCGTAGCCCTTCCGTACCGGGAGATGGTAGCCGTCAAATCCCCGGCCCATTTCAGGCTTGGTAAATCGTTAAATATGCTGATCCGTCACGAGTACGGCCATCTGGCCTTGCATCACCGTTTGTTTCATGTCGATCCGCCCCGCTGGCTGGATGAGGGGGTAGCGATGTATATTTCGGCCGAATGGGGATGGTCAGACAATTTCGATATGTCGAAGGCAGTGGTTTTCAACAGCCTGGTACCTTTGAAAGATATCGAGAAACTCAATCTTTTTCCGGAGGGCCGTGCCCGGACCGCTTATACCGAATCATATCTGGCCGTGAAATATTTAGTTGATGTTTACGAGATTGAGTCGTTTAATATTCTCCTCGACAGCCTGAGGGCCAGGCGGTCGGCCGATGAGGCGATATATGCCGCCATCGGCGCCACCTGTGACGAGTTTGAGAAAGAATTTTTCGAGCATCTGAAAACGAGGTACAATTTCATGACGTTGTTCGGCGACCTCTCCCTGCTGTGGTTATTCCTGGCCCTGGTGGTACTGGTCGGCGCTTATTTGAAATTCCGCAAAAAACAGAAATATTACGATAAATGGGACCGGGAGGAAGAGCTTCATTCCACCGATTTCGATTACGGCGACCCCGATAACCCGGAGAAGATAGACGATGAAGATAAGCCATGGCTTTGAATATGCCGCTTTCTGGATCCTGGCCCGAACTGTGCAGTTGATGCCCGGCTGGCTGGCTGACAAGGTAGCCGTCGGACTGGGTGGTTTGGCCTTTTATGTCCTGGCCTCCCGGCGGCGGATTGCCCTCAATAATCTTCACCGGGCTTTTAAGAAAGAAAAGTCCGAGGATGAATGCCGCCGAATTGCCCGCCTGGCCTTTGTTAATTTCGCCCGGACCACGATTGAATTCATGCGTCTCCCGGTTGTCGCTCGTAAGGGATTCCGAAAAGTTATCCCCGGTACCGAGGGGGAAGATATAATGGAGAGCTGTCTGAAACAGGATAAAGGGGTAGTGTTTATCACCGGCCACATCGGAAACTGGGAATATCTCGGGGGCTGGTTGGCCTCATTGGGTCAGCCTGCCGATTTACTCGTCGGACAGCAGCATAACCCTTATGTCGATAAGATGATCAACAATTTACGGCGCGCGGCCGAGGTCGGAATCATTCCGGTCGGGGTGGCCGCTCGCCATGTTATCAAAGCCCTGAAAAATAATCACCGGGTAGCTTTCGTCTCGGACCATCATTCGGCCTCGGGTGGAGTCGTTGTCCGGCTTTTCGACCGGCCCGCCTCGACCCCCAAAGGAGCCGCCTCGTTTGTCGTCCAGGTGGGATCCCCGCTGGTTCTGGGGCTAATGATCCGAATCAGGTATAATCTTTTTCGGATTATTGCCATGCCGCCGATATACCCGCCAAACAGCGGCGACAAAGAAAAAGATATTAAAGATATCACCCAGCAGTACACTTCGCTGCTGGAGTCAGTTATCCGGCAGTACCCGGAACAGTGGATGTGGACCCATCGGCGCTGGAAGCTCGATTGAAATACAGTCGCGGGCACTTGGACCCGAGCAAAGAATGAAAAATATCGTTATCAGAATTCCCAATCATCTGGGCGATGCCATCATGGCCCAACCGGCTGTGACCGCCTTTGTCCGGCATTGTCCCGAAGATCGGATCAGCCTGATGCTGCCCGATTATACCGCCCCGATCTATGACTTCGCTGACCGGGTTGCCTTGATCGGTCTGCAGGGGCGCGATCTTCACGGATTCCGGGCGATAATGGCCCAGAGAAAATTGCTTTCGGGTATGAAATACGACCTGGGTTATCTTTTAACCCCGTCCTTTTCCTCGGCCCTGTCCTTTTTTCTCGCGGGAGTAAGGCGCCGATGCGGTTATATTACCGACCATCGCGGACCACTGCTTAACGGCGGCCTGCGGCCGCCGGGAGATGGCGTCTGGCATCGCTCCCGGCAGTACCGGCATATACTGGAATCGAATTTAAGCCTTCATCTTAAATCCGAGCGCCCGGAAATAAAACCGACCGACCATGCCATCGGGGCGGCGGTCGGTCTTTTGGCCGCCCATGGAATCAGGAAGGGGGATGCCTTTGTGGCCCTGGCTCCCCAGGCCATAGCCCCCTCCCGGCGGTGGGGCAGTGATCGCTATGGACAACTGACCCGGAGTATCATTAGCGAGATTGGAGTCGGTGTAGTCCTGATCGGAACCATCCATGAAAAGGCGGCCGGGGATGAAATCGCCCGGGACAACCCCGACATGGTCAATCTCTGCGGCGAAACCGATATCGCCACGGCCACGGCCGTGTTGTCTCTGGCCCGGTTGTTTGTCGGCAATGATTCGGGGCTGGCCCATCTTGCCGCCGCGGTCGGGCTTCCATTGGTAGTCCTCTCCGGGGCCGACCGCCCCGCCGAAACCTCGCCCCTGGCCGACAAAAAAATCGTTATTATCAAAGACAATCTGGAGTGCATTTCATGTGTAAAAAACAACTGCCCGCTTAACGGTAAGGCTTATATGCGTTGTATGGAAGATATCACAGTCGATGAAGTCTTTCAGGCAGTACGGAAACTTTGGCCAAATGAATGATGGGGGTAAATAATTGTGAGAATAAAAGGCTTGATATTAATAGTCCTGATGCTGGCTCTGGGGGCCTGCACAAAATCCGGCTGGACGGAATTTCATTCCTCCCCTGGAGGTTTTGCCGTGACCTCTCCCGGTCCCCTGGCCGATACCACCATCCTGGTCGGCACCGCCGTGGGACCGATCGAAATGACAACCAATATGATCCGGATAGATGATTATTTCTATGGCGTGGCCTGGTCCGATTACCCGCAGATTTTTATCGACAGCACCCCGGCCGAAAATATCTTGTCCGGTGCCCGTGACGGAGCCGTAGCCAATATCAAAGGCCGATTATTGGATGACCGGCCCATTCATATCGGCGATCACCCCGGCCGGGAATTCGAAATCGAAATTGCCGGCGGGCGGGGAGTGATGAAGATGCGTATCTATCTGGTCGGACGCCGTTTGTTCCAGGTTACCGCCGGAACCGTGATGAAAAACACTTCTTCACCGGATATGGAACGGTTTCTGGACTCCTTTCGGCTGATGGAAAAGGCCTGATTGAATGGTGATCCATGAAAATCGGCGTAATTGGAACCATCAACCGCGACAGCATCCGGCTGGCTGATGGTATATCACGCGAGGGATGGGGAGGAATTCTCTACAATCTGGCCGCCCTCTCCAATCTTTTAAAAAACAGGGCCGAAATCATTCCGGCTTGCCTGGTCGGCCGGGACTGCTATCGCCGGGTCATGAATATCTTTAAGAAGTATCCGGGCGTGGAAACCAATCGGATCAAACGAGTTCCCGAAAAAAACAACCATTGTTTTCTATCATATACCGACCCGGAAAACAAAACCGAAATTTTGAAAGGTGGTGTTCCGCCCCTGAAATTCTCCGATCTCGAACCGCTTCTGGAATGCGATCTGGTTCTGGTCAATTATATTTCGGGGAGAGATGTTCATATTCGTTCGTTGAAGAAATTCCGTCGTCATTTTAAGGGGCCGATTTATATTGATATCCATTCCCTGACCCTGGGCCGAAAGCGGGACGGCACCCGTTACCTGCGCCGCCCGGCGTCATGGATCAATGTGATGCAATGCGGCGACTATATCCAGATGAATCGCCGGGAATTGATTACTCTGGCGGGAGACAATAACCTTGAGAGTAATGGTCCCGAATCCGATGTGCAGATACAACGGCTATTATCCTGTTTTCGAAAAGAAATGAGCACCGCCCGTCGTCCGGTCATTATCATAACCGACGGAGCCAATGGCTGTTATATATCATCGGGCACCGGCTTACGGATGCCGGTAAAACATATCAAAACAAAAAGAATAATATATGGGGGTAATACGACCGGTTGCGGCGACTGCTTCAGCGCCGGATTTATCGCCGGACTGGTAACCGGAAAAAATCTTGCCCGGGCGGCCCGGATGGGCCATCGGACGGCGGCCCAAAGAATCAGCAATTCGGAAAATATCTACACCTGTCTGAAATCGAGATAAAAGACACGGAATGAATAATCTAATCCGGAAATCTTCCGGGGACTCCCTTATTCCCTAAAAAATGTTGACAGAATTGTTTATATTGTATATATTTTTCATGTAATAGTCGAGCCAATCGGGACAATATGAATTTCTATTATCCCGATTAAAAGTCATTAATACAGCTAAATAGCAGACATCTTTGAGTTGAGAAACATTTCCAGTGCTTTATTTGGGACAAATTCAATTTTAAAACCTGATCCTTGCAGAAAGGGAGGATGAGCTATGACTATGAGAGTGCCAATGCTTGTACTCGGCCTGACGCTGGTTATGTGTCTGGCGTTACCGGCCTGGGGAAACACCGCCGGAACATTGCCGTCAGTGGATGATCAAGGTAATGTTCCTCAATCACTTAATAGCGGTAAAGAGGACTGCACGTGGGCTCCTGGTGATCCCCATAAGATGCATGATCCTCAATTACCCGATGAGGCCGGGTGGGATGTCAACGCCACTCAACCGGTCATTCTGGCCGATGATTGGATGTGCTCGGAAACGGGATGGGTTAAGGATTTCCATTTCTGGGGCTCATGGAAGCATGGAGTCACCGGTAATATTCTTTCTTTCGTTCTGAGTATTCACTCCGACATTCCGGCCGATCAGAGCCCGACCGGTTACAGTATGCCGGGCCTTACCCTGTGGGAGATGGAAGCCACCGAGTTTAACATTACCCCGATCGACCCGCCGACTATGGAAGGCTGGTATGATCCCTCGACCGGTGAAATTCTTCCCGATGATCACCAGAATTATTTCCAGTATGATATCTGTTTTGATGAGCAGTATTGGTTCTGGCAGGAGGAAGGGACTATCTACTGGTTCAATATTTCCGCCGTTCTCGCGGATGGCCAGACAACTCAATGGGGCTGGAAATCATCCCTCGATCACTGGAATGATGATGCTGTCTGGGCTTTCTGGGGCGCCCTCAACTGGCAGGAAATATATGAACCGGAATTGGTTGATACTCTGGTAAACGATTTCATGATCGCTATTGATCCCTTGGGCAATTTCATGGGCGGTGGCGGAGCCGGGGCTTATGATGACGGAACCTCGATTAACGGGACCGGCTGGTATTTTTACCCGCAGTATGAGTGGTATAACATCTGGTTCTACGACCACCCCTTCGATACGTCAAGGTACAAAACCGTCCGACTCGAGTTCGATGTCTTTCCGATGGATCCGGGACAGCCCGGTTATTTCGAAATAGCCGTCAACTGGTCGACCGATGCCTGGTCAATCGAACAACTTCCGGGCGACAGCGCCCCGCCGTTACCCGGGGTTCTGCCGGAAGAACTCTATATTGGCCGGGCCACGGTGTTCGCGGGGGAATTGTATGAAGGGCATTATATCTTTGAATATGTTATCGATGCCTACAATCCCGAGTGGGTTTCGGTCGATGTCCGGGGTTATAATTTTAATATACCCTTTGGCCTAATCACCCATATCTGTCAGCCCAAACGTCTCCAGTCGCTCGACCTGTCGTTTGTGGTCACCGGCGGCCCGCCCGAAACAGGCGC
This sequence comes from Candidatus Zixiibacteriota bacterium, assembly GCA_016933955.1. NCBI lineage: Bacteria > Pseudomonadati > Candidatus Zixiibacteriota > Candidatus Zixiibacteriota bacterium. The sequence goes on along the minus strand of JAFGTT010000012.1, from coordinate 27,341 downwards.
CTGTTGTTTCCCGGATGGCCTCTGTGCTGATTTAATCGAAATCGATTGCGTCAACCAGGGCGGCGCCTATCAGGGCGATGGTTCGGCATGTCTGGGTGATTATAGCCCGGCCAATGGCATTGACGATGCCTGCGAAACCGGACCTTTCGGGGCCTGCTGTTTCACCGATGGATCCTGTATCGTTTACAGCCAGGCCGATTGTTTTGCCCGCGGAGGCGATTACCGTGGTGACGGAACGATCTGTCTCGGCGACGCCAACGGTAACCAGATCGATGACGCCTGCGAGGATGTTATGAGCGCCTGTTGCTTCAGTGATGGTTCCTGCGCCGACTTGATCGAGGTCGATTGTCTTTCTGCCGGAGGAACCTTCATGGGCGTCGGGACTCACTGCCTGGGTGACAACAATAACAACGGCGTTAATGATGCCTGCGAAGGATGGAATCCGGAACAGGGCCATAAGATGCACTATCCGCAGTTGCCCAATCCTGTTGGCTGGGCGGTCGACGCCACCTATCCGCAGGTTCTGGCCGATGACTGGATGTGTTCCGAGACCGGCTGGGTCAAGGATATCCATTTCTGGGGCTCCTATCAGAATGCCTGGGGCGCCCCTCAGTACGGTACCGTTGAGCGGTTTATCCTGAGCATCCATGCCGATGTTCCGGCCGGAATCGATCAGCCATACAGTCATCCCGGTGAACTCCTCTGGCAGATCGAAAGCGATCAGTTCAGTGTTATCCCGTATAGTGATGTAATAGTGCCGGAGGGTTGGTATGACCCGTACCTGCAATTATTCGTGTTCGAGGATCATTTTAATCTCTACCAGTACAACTTCTATCTGGATTCGCTGGATTGGTTCCACCAGGATTCCGGGACCATTTACTGGTTGAATATTTCGGCGGTCATGAGCGCCGGTGTCGAACCCTCGGGCTGGGGCTGGAAATCGACCCTTGATCATTGGAATGACGACGCTGTCTGGGGTCTGCATCAAGGCCAGTTCTGCACCGCTCCCGATAATGGTTTCGGCACCATCGATCTGCCCGCACTCTGTCCGTTCCTGCCGCTTCATGAGAAGATGCATATTATCGACGGTCTCCCTCCGGGAACAACCATCGAGTGCGATCCGGAAATCAGGGATTTCTTCAATATTGTTGTTACCCCGGGCGGAACACTGGGCGGCGAAATTCTGCAGTTCGATGCCAATTTGCATCTTGAAATGGCAGGAACCGGAACACTGGCCGGCTACACCCGCAGTATTACCATGCCGGTCGAAATCGAAATCCATACCGGTCCGCGGGTCCCGGGTGATCCCATCCAGATTTTCCCGTGGGAACTCATGTCGATGACCGGTTCGATTGTCGGCGATCCCGATTTCGATCTCCTGCAGATAACCGCCGGAACGGCCAACGGATTACCATGTCCGGGCGAGGTCAAGCTGACCGAGAATAAGGGCGATGGCACCTATTGGGTCGAGAGCTTCTTCGATATTACTTATCGCATCGACTTTATCGGCGCACCCGGGTCAATGCTTGATGGTTATGCCGGATCGACCACCGCCACCATCAGGATGTTCCAGGGGGCCGCGGTTAATTTCTGGATCGAGATGTATGAACCGCCCGATTTCTTCCAGTCGCTGGATCTGTCGTTCGTCATCACCGGCGAACCCGATTTCGTCTGTGATTGCCGGCCGGGCGATGCCAACGGAAGCGGCACTTATAATATTCTCGATGTCACCTATCTGATCAATTACCTGTATAAGTCCGGTCCGGCGCCGACGCCGTACCCGATCTGCTCCGGAGACGCCAACTGCAACTGTGCGGTCAATATCCTGGATGCAACTTATCTGATAAGTTATCTTTACAAATCCGGGACGCCTCCGTGCACCTGCGAGCAATGGCTGATCAACTGCGGTCCGCCGCTCCGGAAGTAATCTTATTGTTTATCTATTCAAAAGGCCCTGCAACAGCGGGGCCTTTTTATATTCGGGACATCGTCCCGACTGCCTCTCTTTCACGTCGATCGATTTCTTTCAAAGTATTCTATATATTTACTGCTTGTCTCCCAACCTGTTAGAGACTTATGAGTCACTCCGGCTTGATTTCCCGTAAAAGATTCAATAGATTAAAAACTCTATTCACATGGAACGGACTTTTTTCCTGGAGGAAGAATGAGAAATAAACTTGGAAACGTTCTCGACTGGCTGAAGGGCAAGGGAGTCGATTATGCCGATTGCCGGTATGTCAGGCGAGAATCTGAATCAATTCGGGTGACGGATAATATTGTCGATACTCTCGCCCGCGATGTTAATGTCGGTGTCGGCGTCAGGGTGCTTCATAAAGGCGCCTGGGGATTCGCCGCTGTAGCCTCGACCCGGGAGGCCGATCTGAAAAAAGCCGCCAACAAGGCTCTTCAGACGGCGCGGGCTTCCGCCACCACCATCAAGGAACCGGTCAGGCTGGCCGATCAGGAGACTTTCAAAGACCATTACCGGACACCCTGCCGGAAGGATCCTTTTGATGTTCCGCTTAACGACAAGGTGAATCTGCTTCTGGAGATATCCGGGAAGTTGAAAAGCGATGAGAAAATCAAGGCCGCCGAGGCTTCGATGGCCTTTTTCCGCACCAACAAAATTTTCAGCTCGACCGAAGGCGCCGAAATAGAACAGGACATTATCGAATCGGGAGCCGGGTACCATGCTGTTTCTTTCGATGGCAATGATGTTCAGAAACGCTCCTATCCCAATTCTCACGGCGGTGATTTTGCCACCCGGGGTTATGAATTCGTCGAGGAGATGAATCTCCTCGACCATGTTGATCGCACCCGCGAGGAGGCGGTCGCCCTGCTGACTGCCGAGGAATGCCCCGACGCCGAAAAGGATATTATTATCTGCGGTTCGCAGATGGCTCTCCAGGTGCATGAATCCTGCGGCCATCCCACCGAACTGGACCGGGTTCTGGGAACCGAGATTTCTCTGGCCGGGGGATCGTTCATGCAAATCGACGGTCTCAACAAACTCAAATACGGTTCGGAAATCGTCAATATCTTCGCCGATGCCACTATCCCCGGCGCCCTCGGCTCGTTCGGGTATGACGATGAAGGCGTCAAAGCCCAGCGCTCACCGATTGTCAGGGAAGGAATTCATGTCGGTTACCTGACCAGCCGCGAGACGGCACCGGTGATCAATCAGAAATCCAACGGAACGATGAGAGCCGATGGCTGGAACCGCCTGCCCCTGATCCGGATGACCAATATCAACCTGGAGCCGGGCGAATGGGAACTCCAAGATCTTATCGCCGATACCAGAGACGGCATCTTCTTCGATATGAACAAATCCTGGTCGATTGACGATCGGCGGCTCAATTTCCAATTCGGAGTGGAATGTGCCTGGGAAATCAAAAACGGGAAACTGGGTCGGATGTTCAAAAACCCGCTCTACACATCCATGACCCCCAAATTCTGGGGTTCCTGTGATGCTGTCTGCAATAAGAAACACTGGCATGTCTGGGGGGTTCCCAATTGCGGCAAGGGTGAGCCGATGCAGACCGCCCGGGTAGCCCATGGCACCGCTCCGGCCAGGTTCCGTAAAGTGAAAGTGGGGGTGAGCAAATGATCGGAAAAGACAAACTGTTTACGACTTTCGAAAAGATCGTTAAATCGAGCAAGGCCGATGAGACCGAAATCGTCTATGTTGGCTCCAACTACGGCTTGACCCGGTTCGCCAATTCGATCATCCACCAGAATGTCAATGAATCGGATGCCAAGGTTTATATTCGGACGGTGAAGGGCCGAAAAATCGGGGTAGCCGCAACCAATTCGCTGGTTCTCAATGATCTCAAAGCAACCCTGAAGAATTCCATCGAGATCGCCCGGTTTCAAAAAGACAATGAATATTTCGATGGTTTGCCCGGACCGCAGGCATATAAATCACTCGAGACACATTTTGAAAGCACGGCCGCCTTTGCTCCCAAAGATCGGGCCCGGCTGGTGAAGAAGATATTTATTCGGGCCAACCGCCGTAAATTTACCACCGCAGGAGCCTTCAGCACCGGCGAGGGTGAACTGGCTGTTTTCAATACCAGGGGCGTTCGATGCTACCAGCCTCTCTCCAGCGCCAGTCTCAATATCGTCGCCATGTCGCCGACCTCATCGGGCTACGCCAGTAATCTTTCCCGCCGGGTGGAGGATATTGATACCGTCGCTCTGGCCGATATTGCGGTCGAAAAAGCCCGGCTGGCCAAACGACCCAAACCGCTCAAGGCGGGGGAGTACGAGGTTATTCTGGAACCGGCGGCCGTGGCCGAGGCTTTCGAATGGACCAATTATATCGCCTTCGGATCGAAAACTTTCACCGAGAAATCATCTTTTCTGGCCGGGAATATCGGCAAGAAGGTGATGCATGATTCGGTGACGATTTACGATGACGGCAATGATACGGCCGGAATCGCAGTGCCGTTCGATTTCGAGGGAGTCCCCAAACAGAAAATCTACTTTGTCAAAAACGGAGTCGGTCAGGGAGTCGTCTGGGATCGGACTTCGGGCAAAAAAGAGGGCGTCCCGTCGACCGGTCATGCCATAACGCCCGATGCCGGCGGGCAGGGCGCCTATGCCCTGAATATTTTCATCCAGCCCGGCGATAAAACCCGCGAGGAGATGATCGCCTCTGTTAAACGGGGTATCCTGGTAACCCGGTTCCATTATATCAACGGGTTTATCGATACGCCCAAAGCGGTTCTGACCGGGATGACCCGCGATGGTACTTTCCTGATCGAGGACGGCCGGATCAAACATGGTATCAAAAACCTGCGTTTTACCGATTCCATGCTGCGGACCTTCTCGACCGTCAAGGGAATATCCAAAGATCGGACCCTGTTGCCTTCCTGGTGGGACGCCATCGGATGCCTGTGTGTCCCGGCTTTTCATCTTGGATCATTCAAATTCACCGGCACGACCGATTTCTAATACGGTTTGAGAGAATATCGGAATCATGACCCCGCCGACCCCGGCGGGGTTTTTATATTGCTGATATTACGCCGATACAACTGGATTCTCTAATCGGGTATGGAAATGCCGTCTTGCGCAAAGTCCTAATTGTGTCTTGGTTGGTAATATACGGCCGGACAGGAACTTAGGCAAACAGCACGATTCCATAAACAAGACTCCCCGATGGAGCTTAAGACCTGCCGGCAAGGACGGAACCGACTCTATTCCGGCTATTTGTCAAAAAAAGGCTTGGCGGCGAAACCCCGACTCTCTATTTTTCGTAAATATGACCAGAGAACTTATGGGCCGGATATTTAGGAGGACAAGTAATGTGCAGAAAAGCTATCCTGGCCGGAGCCCTGGCTATGGCAATTATCGGTTCGATGTTTTGGGTCGGTGCCGTGTCGGTGTACGCCGATGATGTGGTGGTGGATTTCCGGGAATTCTATGAGGGTGATCTGGCGGTCGATGGCTTTGAGCTTAACGGGAAAACGCGGCTGACGATTGATATTGTCGGGGCCGAATTAAAACATTCCGATGACCTTTATGCCTACGGCTGGATTCTCGATGCCGCCAGCCGGGAGCCGGTTTGGGTTCTCAAGGAACAGGATACCCAGAGATTCGGGAAAAATAAGGAAGTCCGGCAATTCAGCGGCGAGGTAACCCTGCCCGCGGGTCGTTACGAAGTATATTATTATGCCGGTCAACCCTATTACTATGACAATCTCGAAATCAAAATAGATAATCTGAGCGAGGCGATCGACCTGCTTCAAAATCTTTTCGACGATTCCAGGGACAAGGAAAAATACTATTCCGAGGATATCGGTGATTTCATGATGCAGATTAAAGCCCCGACCGGTTCATTCAGTAAATTCAATCCGGTTGAGGATCTCGGCAGGAAGGCTATTGTTGAGTTTTCCCGCCCGGGCGATGATTATTTTGAAAATAAAGGCTTCAGCTTGAAAAAGGACATGCCGGTCAAGATCATTGCCATCGGGGAATATTTCTCGAGCGACCGGGTTTTTGTCGATTACGGCTGGATTATCAATGCTGATACCCGCGAGAAGATCTGGCAGATGGATAAATGGAATACCTCCTGGGCCGGGGGCGGACGTAAAAACCGTGCTTTTATCGGCCAGATCGACTTGCCCGAGGGCAATTATGTCGCCTCCTTTGTAACCGATGACAGCCATTCTTTCGGGAAGTGGAATGTCATGCCGCCGTATGATCCTCTCCATTATGGGATGGTGATTTATCCCGCTAACGAAGGCGACCTTAAAAGCGCCGCCGATTATGTTGATAATTATTCCGAACCGATAATCGTCCAGATTGCCCGCGTCCGGAATGATGAATATGCATATAAAGGCTTTACTCTCAAGAAGGAATCCCGGCTGCATATCGTGGCTCTGGGTGAGTACGGCAGCCTCGAAGAGTTTGTCGATTATGGCTGGATCGAGAATGTCGATGATAATGAAGTTGTCTGGAAAATGACCGGAGATAATACCGAACATGCCGGGGGGGCCTCAAAAAATCGGCGGTTCGACGGGATTATCACCCTTGAGCCGGGTAATTACATGGTCTACTATATTTCCGACGACTCCCATGCCTATCGCGACTGGAATTCCACCGCTCCCTATGATCAGGAAATGTGGGGCGTCACCATTTATGGGGCCGGCCGCGATTTCGATGAGAAGGCGGTCACGGTTTTCGATGAACTGTCAACCAGTTCGAAACGGCTGGTTAACCTGGTCGGTCTCGGTGATGATGAAGATGTCCGCCAGACTTTTGAACTTAAAAAACCCGGTAAAGTGCATATCTTTGCCCTGGGCGAGGGTAAAGACAACCGGATGTACGATTACGGCTGGATTGAAAATGCCCGGACCGGTGAAATCATCTGGGAAATGACCTATCGTAAAACCAGACATGCCGGCGGCGGAAGCAAAAACCGGATGGTCGATACATACATCAATCTCGATGCCGGGACCTATAATGCTTACTATGTTACCGATGGTTCGCATTCTTTCCCCGACTTCAACACCTCGCGTCCCGATCGACCTCATATGTGGGGAATAACCATCAGCCAGGAATGATTTTCCACTGTTCTCTCTACACTAACGGCGGAAGTGTTTTGCCAGTCCTTCCGTCGTTTTTTTATTGTTACGATTAAAATGACCGCTTCAGCTGGCTGTGACGGCGGCTGGCGAGGATTTTCTGACCGGCAGGTTGATGGTGATGGTGGTTCCCTGTCCGGCGTTGGATTCGACCCTGAGACGGCCCTTGTGATTATCGATGATTCTTCGACAAACCAGCAATCCGAAACCGTGCCCGGTTTTTTTCGTGGTAAAACGGGTATTGAACATTCTTTCGAGATTTTCCGGATCGATTCCCCCACCGTTATCCTGCACGGAAAGAGAAAACTCCTCCTGGCATTCCTCAAGAACAGTACAGATACGTATCTGCCGCTCATTCCCGTCCGAATTCTCCTGCATGGCGTCGGCGGCATTATTGAGCAGGTTGTACAGCAATTGCTGCAATTGACCGGTGTCGGCCATGGTGATGATGGGCAGATTTGATTTTTCGAAGATGATTTTGACATCCATAAAATGCCGCTGGACTCTGAGGTATTCGATGACATCGGCAATCAGGGCATTGATATCGCATTCTTCCTGGCTGGATTTGATACGGGAGAAATCCATTAGACCATTGGTGAACTTTTTGATATTATCCAGATTGGTCATAACCGCCTGAAGGTATCGTTCCAGTTCAGTATAATTCTTTTTATGTAGTTGCGCCTGCATCAGGGACAGGTTGCCGACCACCACTCCCAGAAAATTGTTCAATTCATGACCAATTTCAGCCGACATCTGGCCTTTGGTGGCCATTTTTTCCAGCTGGATGGTCTGTTCCTGGAGGTCTTTAAGACGTCGATAAGCATTCCGGCTTTCCTCCAGGAGAATAATATTCTCCAGCGATATGGCAATCTGGCTGGTGGTTATACCCAGAAGTTTCAGTTCGCTTTCCTTCAGGGCTTCCGCTTCATCGGTATAACCCAGAATAAGGAAACCATGCAATTTGGAAGCGCGTTTCAGGGCAATATTGACCAGGTGATACCCTTCCCGGTGCCAGGTGGGAATCAATATACTTTCCAGTTTGGCGGGATCAATAGTCCGGGTCAGGGGATGTTCCTGCACGGTTCTGATGATAAACGGCTTATTGAATTCCTTATAATCCTGCTCGAAAATATTCTGACTGCACCGGGTAAAGGTTTCCTCGAAACCGTTACCCGATGCAGTATCCGTCGAGATGATCCCGATTTCATTATCGTTGTTGTTTTTGAAAACCACGCAACCCAGGTCGGTCTTTCCCTGCATCATGGCGAATCCCAGCGATAGCCGCATCAGGGATCGCCGGTCACTTACGGTGTACATTAACTGGTTGAGATCCGAGAGCCGGTTCAATTCATTGGAGAGTGTTTTTTCGGTTTCTTTCTGGCTTTTTTTAACGGCGCTCTTGACCGCCTGGCGAATCTCGTTGAGTTCGAAGGGCTTCATTATATAATCGAAGGCCCCTTCCTTGATAGCATCTTTGGCAGTATTGAGATTGGCATAACCCGTCATGAAAATTATCCCGATCGAGGGGATAATCTCCCTTGCCCGGCGGGCCAGTTCCAACCCATCCATACCCGGCATGCGGATATCGGTCAGAATAAAATCAAAAAACTCTTTTTCGATTATTTTTATCGCTTCCAGGGCATCGTTGGCCAGATGAATATCACATCCAAGATCCTCCAGAGCATCCCGGGCAAATGAAAGGACAATATCCTCATCATCGACAATGAGAATTTTCACCGGACGACCGTTTATTTTCGGTATTTCGCTCATTTTACCGTAAGGTTCTTGGCTTGCATAATACGCTCGATAGTATCGCGTAACTCGTCAAGGGCAAAAGGCTTGGCGAGACAGCAGAGGGCTCCGGCGGCGGTGGCCGCTTCGGCCAGTTTGTCGGGAAAGGAATCCGTCATCACGATCGGAACATCAGGTTTTTCCTTCTTGATCTTGCGGACCGCCTCAAAGCCATTCATAATCGGCATATGCACATCGCAGAAGATCAGGGCATAGTCACCCTGAATGGCGATTTTATAACCTTCCTGACCATCGGTCGCGATATCGACCTCAAAACCGGCATCGGTCATCACTTCATGAAGCAATTCCCGTATGACCGGAGTATCGTCAATTATGAGGACTTTGTTTTTTGACATTTTCAGCCCCAATCCTGAATACTGCCCTTGTTTTCGGGGCCTAATGATTTTTCTACTTCGGTCCGGATCTGCTTAATTGTGAAGGGCTTGGAAAGAAAGGCACAGACCCCGTAGCCGAGTGTACTGCTGACCGATGAGAGTGAGGAATACCCCGAAATCACGATTATTTTGGCATCCGGGTAAATTTCCTTGGCAAACCGAACCACCTCTTCACCCGAGACCCGGGGCATTTTCATATCGGTTATTATTAGATCGTATTTCACTTTTTTTAATTTATTGATGGCTTCATCACCGTCGGCGGCCTTATCCACTCGGAAATCCTCCAGGACATCCGAGAGAAATTCCCGCATCACCTGTTCGTCATCGACTACCAGAATGCTTTTGACTTCAGTGTCGTCCCTGTGCGCCATCTGATTTATTATACCTCGCAGAAAGATTTATATTATATTTTGTCGGCTGAACAGGTCTTCTTCTCCAGTGGGATTATTATCGTAAAGGTGGTTCCCTGACTAACTTGGGATTTCACCCGGATTTCCCCGCCGTGTTCCTTGACTATTCCGTAACTGACCGATAGACCCAGACCGGTACCCTTGCCGACCTCCTTGGTAGTAAAGAAAGGCTCGAAAATTTTCTTCATATTTTCCTGACTGATTCCGCGGCCCTGGTCGGTAATGGTAATTTCGACCGCCCCCTGGAATTCGCCCAGAGGCGGCGCAAACCGGGTGGTCAGCCGGATCTGGGTGCCGGGATCAGAGGCGTGCATGGCGTTGATAATGATATTGGTGAAAACCTGTTGCAGCTGGCTGGGGTTGCCCTGGATGATGGGCAGGTTGGGATCGAAATCCTTGACCAGTTTGACCTGGTTCATCATCAGTTGATGTTCCACGAAAGTCAATGTATCCTCGACCACCGCATTTATATCGACATCGTTGAACTCGACTGTCTGGGAGGTCCGTGAGAATTTCAGCAGATTCTGGACAATAGCCTTGCATCGCCGCGACTGCGCCTCGATATCGGTCAGATATCGGACATAGGAATCGATATCTTTTTGTGAAATCTCGCCGGCCGTTTTTTTCTGTATTTTTTCAAGGGTAAACTGAGCATATCCCAAAATCCCGCCCAGCGGGTTATTCAATTCATGAGCCACGCCGGCGGCCAGCTGGCCGATGGCCACCATTTTCTCCGATTGAATCAACTGGGCCTGAGCATCCTCGAGTTCCCTGGTGCGATCGATAATTTTTTCCTCCAGCGTCCGGTTATAATCCTCGATCTCTTTCTGTGATTGCTTCAAAGATTCAATCATGCGGTTGAAAGATTCCGCCAGGAGACCGATTTCGTCGGACCGAACGACATCAACGGTTTTGCTCAAATCACCTTTGGAGATCTGGTAAGTTACTTCCACCAGCGATTCGATCGGACGGGTAATGATTCTGACAAAGGCCGAGATGATTATGATCGCCGACATGACCACCATCAGGCTCAGCAGAATGGCGGCGGTCTGTGACTTGGTGATCTCCTTGTTGATATTTTTGAAGGTCAGCCCGATTTTCACCTCGCCGATAACATCCATCATCTGTTCACTGGTACTCCCGTACCCATAAACGGTTCCGAGGTTCTCCCGCGAGATTGACTGCCGGACCGTCAGGACCGGCTGGGACAACTCGATAAATTCGGTTCCATTGGCCGCTTCGAAATGGGTCCGGGTGAAATCACCCCAGTCGTTATGAATTTCTTCCGGTTCGCCCTTGGCTCTGGCAATGGTTCCCAGATTACTTCCGATCTCGGCCAGAATCCGGCCATCGGCGGTGGTAATGACGACATAGATTATATCATTGGCCCGCGCCACACCCTTAATAAGATTATCCAGTTCGGTCTGGGATTCCAGAATAACCCCGTACTCGGCGTTGTAAGCCAGGTTAGAAGCCAGAGCCTGACCCCGTTTTTCCAGTTCCGTAAGATAAATATCACTCTGGCGATTAATCAGATAACCGCCGATTATCAGCATACTGGCGACAATTACCAGTGAAACCACCACCACGAACCGCTCACGAAGCCCGATATGATTGAAGGATCCAAAGAGGCTCATCGATACACCTCCTTGGCCACTGCGACCAGTTCATCGGGGATTTTTACATCAATATGCTTGGCCGTTTTTTCATTATAATGGAACCAGATGATACCGGGAACAGCCACCGGAATCGAGGCCGGGGATTTACCCGAGAGAACCTCGATGGCGATTTTACCGGTCTGCCTCCCGATATCTTTATAATCATAATCAAGGCCGAAAAGGGCGCCGGATTCGACCATATTTTTGGAAAATCCCATAAAGGGTTTGGCGCTGCGCAGGGTATTCAAGAGAATAAACCGGGTGGCCCGGGGCGAATAAATACGCCCGTCGGCGACCGACCAGTAACCATCGACAATGGAATTGAGCGAATCCAGGGCGTTGGGGATATCTTTTTCCGATTGAATCTTGATGGCGTAAAGGGTCAGATTGGCCGCACTGGCCAGAGCCTTGGCCGGCGGAATCAGGTTCTCCGTTTCATCGGTATACAGGACCCCGATGCTCTTGAGATTACTGATAACCTGCTTGAAATACTTGAACTGAATATCGGGCGGTATATCCAGCGAGGCCCCGGTGATATTGCCTCCGGGATTGCTGAGGGATTTAACAAAACCGGATGTCTCCGGGTTCAAAACGGCTGAGAAGATAATCGGTTTATCGGGTATTCGCTCCGATATGGCTTTGGTGGCGTACGATCCCACCGTGAGTATCAGCCGGGGATCAAGCTCTTTAATTTTGAGGACCAGTTGCTCCATGTTGGCGCCGTTTTCGGCCAGGTACAGTTCGTAGAAAACGGAAGTTTCATATTGCCGGCTGATCGCGGAATGAATCCCCTTGATTGTTCTCAGGGTGGTGCTGAGGCTGTCGGAATAGACAATGGCCAGGTTGATGGACTCGGCCCGGATACCATTTATAAATAATATTATTATCAGAAAAAGATATAATGGTAGGAATAATCTATATTTGGCAGGAGATTTCAAATTCCTATGTCCTCACACCAAGAGGTTTTTTTAAGTCCATCAGCCGTTACTGTTTCCGCCATTTCCCCTTCAGCGGTGTATATTTCCTTTCTTTTATCGGGTCAACCGCCGGAAACTTAAGCCCTCTGAATTGATTTTATCCGGCCCGCATTTATAAAGCGATTTTTGCTGTTCGCCGCCGTCCACTGACCCGGTCTGAATTGAAACCGAAAATCAATTAAAGATTATTTTGCAGAAGACGATAAAAATGAGGAGAAACCAGAACAGTCTTTTTAGGCTAAACAGGGTTATCCGATTGCAAATATGCCAATAAACATCTGTTAAAAGTATTCGAGTTGTAATAGAACTCTTGCAGGGAGGATCTGCTTTGTATACTAATAACCGGTTACTACCTATATATGCGATTTTGATTTTGCTCTTGATCCTTCCGGTGCTGGCCGCGGCCGGGACAACCGGAAAAATCGCCGGGGTAGTCGAAGATGAAAAAACCGGGACCCCCATACCCGGTGCCACCATTCGCGTTATCGGTTCGGACATCGTCACCGAATCCGATAACGATGGAGATTACTTCATTCTGAATCTTCCCGCAGGAACCTATACCCTCGCCGTTTCGGTAATTGGTTTTCAGACAATTGAAAAAGAAAATGTCCGGGTTCTCCTCGATTTAACCACCCCGGTCGATTTCACTCTCGAACAGGTCGAGATACCGCTTAAACGCCAGGTAAAAGTCTATGCCGAAAGAAATCCGATTCAGAAAGATCTGACCGAATCGCGCTTGATTATGACTTCGGATCGCCTGATGTATATTCCGGGCGCCAGGTCCATCCAGAACATCCTGGCCAATATGGCCGGGACCATCGTCGACCGCAACCAGGATCTCCATGTCCGCGGCGGGCGTTCGGGAACTGTCTCTTATTTCTATGATGGTTTCTCAATTCAGGATCCCTTTGCCGGTGAATCCGGTATCAGAATCATTCCCGACGCCATCGAGGAAATCTCTCTGACTTCGGGAGGATTTCCGGCCGAGTACGGCGAGGCCCTGTCAGGTATCGTCAACGCTGTGACCAGAGAAGGAACCCGCGAATTCCACGGTATGCTGAAAGTCTACGACGGCGCCTCCAACAAGTACGATATCGGTACCGGTGAATTCGGCAGCCTGGAACGGATCAAAGACAATGCCGCCAGCTATAATCTTTCCGGGCCACTGCCCGATTTACTCGGCAACCGCTCCTCGTTTTTCATGGCCGGTGAGTACCGCCACGACGGCGGCTATCTCCCCCACAATATTCTCAACCAGTACACCCAGTCGGGGAAACTGACCTTCCAGCCGACCCCGAATATGAAAGTGACCGCTACCGGCAGTTATTTTCAGGGTGACCGCCAGGTGTACGAACATCTCGATGTCAATGGCCTATCGTACGATTTCAACCTGGACGGCCTCGGGATCACCAAATCCTGGGCTTATCTTTACGGTCTGAAAGGCAATTATAATGTCAACGAACGATCCATCGTGGGGCTCTCGGTCAATCATTTTTATACCGAAACCAAACGGGCGCCGGAAGATCTTTTTGACACCTACTGGAATGAATGGCCGGGCTATTCGGAAGATTCGACCGGGGCCTATAACGGCACCATCCATGAAGATAATTACCGGTTCGCCGAGGAGTATTTCAACACCGGTTATACGACCGGCGACGATTTCATGCCGATTTATCACCGGCGCTATACCTCGTATAACGCCGTGGCCCTGAATTTCACCAGCCAGATCAATAAGTACCATCAGGTGCGGATCGGCTCGGAATATCGTGATTATACCATCTTCTGGGATGAAAAGCAGTTCTTCAATTCCTCGCCGTACGGCGAGAAGTACAAGCATTCACCGACTTATGCCACGGTGTATGCCCAGGATAAACTGGAACTGCGCGAATTTATCATCAACGCCGGTATCCGCTGGGATTATCTGAATTCCGAAGTCGAATACTGGCCCGATATTCTTAACAAAGACACGGTTGACAAGGTTAAATCGAAATCCAAATCGCAGATTTCACCCCGTTTGGGCGTGTCCCATCCGATTTCGGAGAATTCGGTCATCCGTTTCAACTACGGCTATTTCTTCCAGGTCCCGAATTACCGGTACATGTATACCAACCAGGATGTCGATCTGAATTCGGGTTTGCCGCTGGTGGGGAATCCGGATCTCGAGGCCGAGAAGACGATCGCCTATGAGCTGGGTCTGAACCAGATGCTCAGTCCCGAAATCCGCCTTGATATCACGGTTTATTATAAGGATATCAAAGACCTGATCGCCACCCGGCCGCTTTATAAAAAGGGCAATCCCAACCCGATCACGCTGTATGTTAACGAAGACTACGGTTCTGTCAAGGGGATGGACCTGACTATCGAAAAAATCGCCCGGGGCTATTTCTCCGGTTCGCTGGTTTACAGCTACATGATCGCCAAAGGCAATTCCTCGTCGGCGACCGAGGCCTATTACAGTTATATCGCCAATACGACCGACACCGTTCTGCCGACCAAGGAATATCCCTTGTCCTTCGATCAGAGGCATACCGCCACCCTGTCCCTCGATTACCGGGTTCCACGCGAATGGAAAGGCAAGTTCATGGGAATCAATGTCCCCGGCGCCTGGGGAATCAATGCCGTTGCCCACTACGGCTCCGGCCTGCCCTACACCATTACCGATAACTCCGGAAATCGCTATGGCAGTACCAACGAGGGCCGGATGCCCAGCACCTACACGGTCGATTTCCGCTTTAATAAGGACGTTTTCGTGAGCGGAGGGAACTTCTTCTCCTTCTTTGTCGAAGTCGAAAACCTCTTTGACAAGCGCAATATCATCAATGTTTACACCAATACCGGCCGGCCGAATGATGATGGGCGGCATTACGATGAAACCGCCGATCCGGACGGTACCGGACCATACACCGCTGAAGATGTAAATCATTATTATAAATTGCTGGCTAATGACCCCCAGAATTATTCATCTCCGCGTCGGGTCAGAGTCGGACTTGAATTCAACTTCTGATAAGGCAGGTATATGAACATGATTTTTTCAAAACTTAAAATAGCCGGTATTCTCGCAGTCTTGCCACTTCTGATTCTGTCCGGCCCGGTTCTCGGCAAAGTTACCCAGGTGTCGGCTCCTCCGCTGGAAGTGTCCGATCAGATCACTCACGACAAGGGGAATATTGTTACCACCGTGGACAACTGGGGGTATATCGGCGGTTACAGCTATCCTTACGATCTGCCGTCGGGCGAATGGCCCCGCAATTCGGGCCATGATTATATCGGCGAAATGAAATTCTGGATGGGAGCGGTGACACCCGGCGGCGACGCCATTGTGGCTGATTCCGATGAAGATTTCAGACCTCTGCCGTCGCTGGTATCGGGTGCCGAAACCTACAGTATCCGACTCTCCACCGATACCACCACCTACGACTACGATCCGACCGATACGATCGGTAACGGTCTCGGCAATCCGGCCCTCGGATGGCGGGTGTATAACACCGACAGCCTCGAATGGACCTACAATCAGGTCTATTCGCCGCTGGTGGATTCATTCCTGCCCGGCGGGCCGACCGGTCTGCAGCAATCTTTCTGCCGCTTTGAGGACGGTAACGGGACCCAGACTCTGGGTTTGCAAATTTCACAGACTATCTGCCAGTGGAATTACTGCTATAACGAGGATATGCTGTTCGTTATCCTGGAAATTACCAATGTCTCCGCGGTAGATTACACCGATTTTGCTTTTGCTATTTACAGCGATTTTGACGTTGGCGGACCGGACGGAACCGGTGAAAACGGACGTCTCGGCGATCTGGTCGCCAGTGACAGCACCGAAAACCTGGCCTGGACCTATGATGAGGATGGTTACGATCCGGGCTGGGGAGCTCTGGTTCAAACCGGCATCATGGGAACCAAATACCTGGAAACGCCGGATAATATCGGGATGACCGCTTTCCGGACCGGTCAGTGGGAATACCTGCCGGATGATGACCCCGGTAAATTCGAGATGATCAATTCCGAGCAATACGATACCTCGCTCCCGCCGGCCGACCAGTATTATCTGCAGTGCACCCGGGGGATTCAGCTCGATGCCGGGAAGACAATCCGGGTGGTTTATGCCATTATCGCCGGTCAGAACGAAAGCGAATTTTACGATAATGCCGCGACCGCCCAGACGTTATATGATAATTATTTCGTCGGCCCCAAACCGCCGGCGGTACCCCAATTGAAAGCCCGGCTGGGTGACAAGAAAGTCTATCTGAGCTGGGGCGATACCTCCGAAGTCGATCTCGACCCTCTCACCGGGGAGCAGGATTTCAGCGGTTATAAGCTGTACCGTTCCTCCAACCAGGGTTACACCTGGGGATTCGAGGATCGCACTAACACCAGTTCCTGTCTGGATATCGATTATATCCCGATTGCGGCATATCAAAAGGATGAAATAGCCGATCCGATCGCCCATACCTATATCGATACTAATCTGGTCAATGGCATGGAATACTGGTACTGCCTGGTGGCGTACGACGGCGGAGATACCTCGGTTCCCATCGGGCCGCTGCAAAACGGATTCGGAAATCCCGACAGCGATCCCAATGTCGTCCGGGTTATCCCCCGGTCGGATCCGGCCGGTTTCTATGATGCCTATTCCACCATCGAGCACACCACCCTTGATAACAGCCTCATATCCGACGGGGTGATCTACCCGATTATTTTCGATGAAACGGCCGTGATCGGTGAGGATTACAGCGTTATTTTTACGGAAGACGATTATTATACCTACTGGCACCTGATCCGGGTCGATGCCGTCACCAATGATACCACCTGGATTCTTGAGGATCAAACCCTTCAGGACGGCGATCCGGGTCTTTATGAGATCGGCGAGGGAATCCGGATGGTGGTTCGTGACGGCGATCGAATCCCGCGCTCGATCGGCCAGACCGAATTCGCCGTTTCCGGCGATACCACCCTCCACCTGGGTTATTTTTATGGAGCCATGGGTGAAGTTTACGGTTTCCCCATCGGTTCCGGCAGACATTTCCGCTCGACCTACGAAATCCGTTTCACCGAAACCGGGTCCGAGGGATACTGGCTTTACGATGACGTAACCCCGATGTCTCTTCCGTTCGAGATCTGGAATGTAACTCTGGGATACCAGGTTGTCGCCGAGATTCTCGATCAGGATTTCGATCAGGTCTGGGATCCCGATGATCGTGATTATCTTTCGATTGTCGATATTCCCTACGACGGTAATCCTCATCCGGAGGGCTTCCCGTACAACCATGCCTGGTTTTTCCGGTTCGGTACCGAAGACCTGGCATACCAGACGGGCGATGTTTTCATGATCGAGGGAGCGCCGATGAACGGGGCCGAAGATGTTTTCGCCTTCAAGACCGACGGCGTCAATGATGCCGCCGCGCGGGTCGCTCTGGGAGCCATCAGAGTGGTCCCCGATCCCTATATCGGCCGCGGCACCTGGGAAACAGGCAAGTACGAAAACCGTCTGGAATTTACCAGACTGCCGGAAATCTGTACGATTAGAATATATACTCTGGCCGGAGACCTGGTCAAAACCGTCGCCCATAACGGGACCGGAACCGCGGTCTGGAATATGCGTTCGGAGGACGGGTTATCCATCGCCTCAGGAATCTATTTATATCACGTCGAATCGGAATATGGCGACCATATCGGCCGGTTTGCCGTGGTAAAGTAGGAGAATGCGCCATGATTAAAAAATTAATAACAGTAGTGATTGCGGCCCTGATAGCCACCACCGCTCTGGCCGGCGAATTCTCCAAAACCGGTACGGCCGGGGCCCAGTTTCTCAAAATAGGGGTGGGCGCCAGGTACCATGGAATGGGTGAAGCCGCCGTGGCCGTGGCCGAGGATATCTATGCCATGTACTGGAATCCCGCCGGGCTGACTTCAATCGAAACCAGTGAGCTGGCTTTCACCCATGTCGACTATATCACCGATATCAATCTCGACTATATCGCCTATGCCAGGCGTTTCGAAGGACTCGGTGTTTTCGGCCTGTCGGCCACCATCCTCTCGATGGGCGATAAGGAAATTACCACCATCGAGGAACCGGAAGGGACCGGCCAGTCGTACTCAGCCTCCTCATTTGCTTTCCAGCTCAGCTATTCCCGTCAACTGACCGCCCAGTTTTCGTTCGGGGCGAGTTTCAAATATATCGGCGAGGAAATCTACCGTGAAAAAGCCGCCGGCTTTGCGGTCGATTTCGGAACCATGCTTTACACCGGCTTCAAGTCGCTCCGGATGGGGATGAATATTTCCAATATGGGGCCGGAAATGAAGTTCGATGGCCCCGATCTGGATGTCGAGTATGATGCCGATGAAGGTAATCCGAACCAGGAACCTTTCTCCAGCCGCCTTAAAGTGGACCCGTATGATTTGCCCCTGACTTTCCGGGTCGGTCTGGCCTATGATTTTGTCGATACCGAGGACAGCCGTCTGATGGTCGCGATCGAGACTAAACACCCCAATGATAATGAACAGCAGGGTGCCATCGGGGCCGAATATGACTGGCAGGGGAAATATTTCCTGAGAGCCGGGTACAAGTTGAATTACGAGGAGGAAGGGCTTGGATTGGGAGCCGGTTTCCGAACCGGCCTTTCCCAGTACACCACCCTGGCTCTTGATTATGCCTGGGTCGATGTCGGACGCCTGGAATCCGTTCACAGATTCTCTGCGAGCCTTTCGTTTTAGTGATTATTGTTCTGACCTGCTTGGGCCCCCGCCGGTGCGGGGGCCTTTTTTATACCGCTTTAACCAATGGACTTTCGGCCTTTCACGGTGTATATTATCATAATATCGCAAATAAGCTCACGGAGATAAATGATGCCTCTTTTTAATTTTCTTTATCGATCGCTGGCGGCTCTTTTGGTAATTCTCCCGGTCTGGAATGGTCCGGTCCGGGCCGATGATACCAGAGCCTCGCGCGAACTGCTGACCTATTATCTTGATCTGGTCAAATCCGGCAACTACGAATCGGCCTGCGGACTCTGGGAACCGGCTTCGTATGCCCGGTCGATCCGACTCGGTATCCAGTACAATAATATCCCGATCAAGCCGGATTTCAACTCGCCGGTCATGCAGGAGTTCAAGCTGGTCAAATCGTATCTGCCGGATGGTGTCATTTCCAAGGCGATTTTCGACAGCAATGTCGTTCGCTGGAAATTTCGCGCCGAAGATAGTACCTTCACCCGCGATCATTTCTATTTTACCGTCGTTAAAGACGGCTATCCCTGGATTATTGCACCGGCCGATTATTATACCGCCGGCTGGTCTCTTACGACCACCCGTTATTTTCGTATTTATGCCGATCCCAAACGCGAATCGGAATTGAACTCAATTGCCCTCAATTCCCTTGATGAGTTCGTCACGCGAACCGCCGCGACCCTGGGAATCGTACCGGAGCGGAGGAAACTTCTCGAAGAAACGAAAATCGATTACTATCTGTGCAATACCGATCTTGAGGTCGAAAAAATTACGGGAATCCGTGATCGGGGAGTGTACGATCCGGCCTATGATGCCGTCGTTACCACCTTCCTCCCGCATTTTCATGAAATCGCCCTGCTCCTGGTGAATTTTCGATTACAGCATCTTCCGCCCGCGACTCAACCCTTTATTCAATATGGTTTTGCCACTTATCTGGGGGGACGCTGGCAGCGTTCCCCGGCGGTAGTCTTCGATTTCGGGGAGTACATTCTCAAATACAAAATTATCGATATCGACTCGATCCTGACCTTCAATGATTTCCATAATCTTGAGGGCGGCGATGTTTCTTATCCGGTCAGCAGTTGCCTGGTTGAATACCTCTATGAGCAACTCGGACTTGAAAACTTCCTGGCTCTCTATGGCCGTCTCGCGGGCGACCGAGAAACGATTATGACCATGACGGCCGATACGGTGAGAAGCATTATCACCGACGCCGTGAATATGGATTGGGAGCAGTTTAATGCCGGGTTTCAGTCTTTCCTCGAAGAACGCGGCCGCCGGGCCGGCCTGATAATCCCCGGGCAAATCGAGGCCGATCAGCCTGTCCTGGAAAACAGCGGGTTGCGGATTTCGACGTCCGACAAATGGCTTCAGGTGGTTTATCAGGATGCCGACAGTACTGTCGGCGATATCACCTTTCTTTTCGACCGCTGCCCGGAACTGGACAGCCTGAAATCGATGCTGTTTGAGGAGCAATTCCGGGGGAGCCGGAAATTTCCCGGATTCCGTTATGGTATTCGTCTGGACCGAAACGAAATCGGTCTCTATGACTATGCCGCCAACCAGATCAAGGCCAAATATATCGCCGATCCGGAATCATCGGGTATATATTATGATCCCGATAAAAACCGGGTCACGGCCTATTTTGGATTGGATTTGCTGGACGGTGCCCTGCCGCAGAAAGATAATTATCAGATCATAAAATAGGATCAGGGTTGCGGAGTAGTTTTGGTGGTGTCGTTCAGCTCAAGAAAGATATCGTTTATTTTCTTACGGATAACCGGAACTTCCGGCAGTCTGTCATTGAGGGCCACGAATTTCTCGAGATATTTAAGCGCCGCCTCCTTGCGACCGGCTCGTTCCAGCGATAATCCCCGGTACATATAGGCGTACGGTTCAGTGGAGTCGATTTTGAAGATAAGCCCGGTCAGGCTGTCCACCCCGGCCGGCTGTTTAGTGTTGTAATAATACCCGGCCATATCAACCAGGATGACGGGATTACGCGGATCGATCGACAGCGCCTTTTTCAAGACCGCATAGGATTTTTCATGTTGCCGGGTTTCCCGGTACAATTCTGACAGAAAATGGTACAGATCGAGATTGTAGGGGTCAAGCTTCAGGCCGGTCAGGTATTCTTTCTCGGCATCGCCGAAGCGTTTATAAAATTTCAGGATATTGCCCTTCTGCATCCGGTAAATGGCGTTGTAGGGATTTCTTTCGACCAGTTGCAGGGCATATTCGAAGGCATCATCATAACGTTCGTGAGCATAGAGATCGTTGATTATCTGTGATTCCAGGGCGCCCGGCGCCTTGGCCTTGATCGCCTGCTCTCGCTGAATGGCCAGAGCCGGTTGAGTGCTGACTGCGTAATAATCCCGCATCGCCAGAAGAGCCGCCTCATATTTGGTGTCGTTATAGGCCAGGTATTTATCCAGGCGGGCCACCGCTGTCTCCGGATCCAGATGAACATAATAGATCGGCATAACCGCCAATAGCGATATCGGGCAAAGCATCATCAAGATATCTTTAGAAAGGCCGATTACCGGGCGCACTTTTATCAGGGCGTAAACTCCCAGAAAAAGCAGACCGGTCAGGAGAAAACCATACAGATGGATGTCCCGGGCCATGCCGTTTTTGGGATCGATAACGAATATATAAATAACCTGGGCCAGAAATACAAAGCTCAGCGCCACGAATATCCGGTCCTTCCTGATAATCAACAAACCAGCCGCAATCGCGCCGAGGAAAATAATAAAAGCGGGTATCAGAAGGTAGAACAGATTCAACAGGTCCATCAGATGCCGAAATCCGAATATGGTATAGATCGTTTCCGGTGGTTTGCCATTCCA
Source organism: Candidatus Zixiibacteriota bacterium (assembly GCA_016933955.1). Taxonomy (NCBI): domain Bacteria; kingdom Pseudomonadati; phylum Candidatus Zixiibacteriota; species Candidatus Zixiibacteriota bacterium. The sequence goes on along the minus strand of JAFGTT010000012.1, from coordinate 5,450 downwards.
GAACAGGAGCAGGTTCTCCAGCCCGATATTGCCGACAGCTTTCAAATAGAGAATAATCGGCCCGCAGAGAATAATAATAAAAGCCGTTAAAGTCCCCAGGAAACGGCCGATCTGCCGGTTTCCGATCAGATACCGGAAACTGAGATAGATGATGGCCGGAATAGTGGTGATAAACTGAAAACTGAAAAACAAACCGATCATCTGGATCAGCCACAGGTAACCCAGATATTTACTGCTTTTCCGCTGGCTGAACATAATAACCAGCAAAACAAAGGCGGCCGCCAGCGGCAGGAGGATTGGGTTGTTTTCGACAAAACCGAAAAAGAACAAACTGAATCCGGTGAAATTAACAAGGAAAAGGTACGCCGTCATCTCATCGATATTATCCCCGGCCAGATTGGCGATCCGGAAAGTAAGATAAATAAAACCAAGCCCGGATAAAAATGAGATCAGGCGGTACGCCCAGGCCGCCGCCGTCACCTGATTCACCTCGAACAGTGAAATTATCCAGTAAAGCAGTCCGGCCAGATAGGTTGCGCCGGCCTCGTACCACTGCACGATCGGCTTGGTTCTCTGGGCGAAATTGGCAATTCGGATATATCCGTTGCCGTACAGATGGGCCTCGAATCGGAAAATGAAGAAAATTATTAGCGCGATGACCAAAATAATCAGGCGGCCCGCGATTTTACGATCACCCCAGAGATACCTGGTCAGCATCACCGAAATAAAGTGCCGGCTGGGCGAAATAAATAAGAAAGCGATCAGTATCAACCCGAAACCGATCCATAGATAGTACAATCCCGTCAGCAGGAAAGAGGCATTGTCGAATCCCCAGTTGACCACCAGGTAATGGTGCGCGATAACCGGCATGGCCAGAATCAGGACCGCCAGAACCAGGGTGATAATATTGGGCCATGATCCCAGCGCCTCGGAATTGTATGACAGAAATTTATTCATGACCGGTCCGCCCTAAATCTCTTGACGCCCTTCAAGCGCCCTTGAAATCGTTATTCCGTCGGCATACTCCAGATCACTGCCGACCGGCAAACCGCGGGCAATCCGGGTGATTTTGATATTCAGCGGTTTGATCAGCTTCGCCAGGTACAGCGCGGTCGCTTCACCCTCGACATTGGGATTGGTGGCGATGATTATCTCCCGGGTCGAATCGTTAATCCGCGCCAGCAGCTCTTTTATTTTCAGATCGTCGGGACCGATCCCGTCGAGCGGCGAAATCCGCCCGCCCAAAACATGATACTGTCCGTCATACCCCTCCGCCTTCTCCAGCGCCGAGAGATCGGAAACTTCTTCGACAACGCAGATCATATCCTGTCTGCGGCCGGGATCGGAACAGATATGGCACGGGCTGTGTTCGGAAATATTGAAACAGGTCGTGCAGAACCCGACCTTATCCTTGACCTCGCGGATAGAATCGGACAGCTCGATGGCCTCCTCCCGTGACATTTTCAAAATATGAAAGGCCAGCCGACCGGCCGATTTCCGGCCGATACCCGGCAAGCGGGAGAGAAGATTGATCAATCGTTCGACAGATTCTGCGGATTTAAACATAATCTCTTAAAACGGTAAATTGAGTCCCGGAATATTCATGCCGCCCGTCAGGGACGACATCTGCTCGGTCTGGAGATCCTGGGCTTTCTGGCGGGCCTGGTTGACCGCCGCCACGATTAAATCCTGCAGCATCTCGACATCATCGGGATCGACCACTTCCTTATCAATGATAACTTCAAGAATTTCCTGTTTGCCGTTGGCCACCACTTTCACCATCCCGCCGCCTGAGGTTCCCTCGACCCTGGCTTCTTCCAGCTCGGCCTGCATTTCTTCCATCTTCTGTTGCATCTTCTGGAACTGCTTCATCATATTTCCCAAACCGCCCTTGCTCATATTATTTCTCCTTCCGCTCAATCATCGACTTTTTTTTTACCGATAATATCACCGTCGAAACGTTCGACGATGTTTTTCAAATTTTCATCTTCCTGCAATAATTTTTCAGTATCGATCGCCTCCGGAACCGCTCCCGGTTTTTTCGCCTGGGGCGGTTTATTGTTGAGATCCGCCTCGAACCTGATTTTCAACCCGGCCTGGAAAAAATCGCGGAGGGTTCTGTCAATGGTCTCCCGGTAGGTTGGTTTCTCGACCACCTGTTTCGATGTTCCCCCGGCGTTATGGAACACAGCCGTAATCACATTATCCTTGACTTCCTTTATTTCCGCCATCGACAACAAGGCCGAAAGCATCGGGTTGGACTGCTTTAAATACTCGATATATTTCGGCCAGCCGGTCTGAACCATCGGCCGGTTGACCGCCCGGGTGACCCCGGTCCCGATCGGCTCGGGTGAGGGGAGAGGCAGTTCCTCGATCACCTTCGGGCTGGTTTCCATCACCGGTTTCTTTGGACTTACCGCTCCGAATAAATCTGTCTCGCCGTTTGGTTCCATGGTTTCGACTGCGCTGTCATCGGACAATTGAGCGATAATATCCTCGAATCGCACCGTTGCTTCCAAACTGACCAGCTTGATGGTATTGGTTTCGATCAATAACCGCGGGTCGATTCCGCTCTTGATATCGAGGGCCATATCGGTCATGGTTTTGATCATACGAAGCAGGTCGCCCGAGGAAAAATAATCACCCTGCTTTTTGAAGGTCTCCATCTCCGAATCGGACAGCTCCAGAAGTTTCGCCGGCTCGGCGGCATTCTGCATGATCAGCAGGGTTCGGAAATGATCCGCCAGCCCGTAACAGAATTCGGGAATCTCCACCCCGGAGTCGATCAGCTTTTTGACCAGATCCAGCCCCGCCGCGGCATCTTTGGAAGCCACCGCCTCGACATAATCGAAATAAAACTGGCGGTCGATCAGCCCCAGGGCCTCATTGACCTGCGCTCCGGTGATCTCCTCCCCGGTAAAAGCCGACATCTGGTCCAGAAGCGACATCCCGTCCCGCACCGAACCGTCGGCCTTGCGCGCAATCACGAACAGCGCTTCATCATCGATTTTGATTCCCTCGGCATCGGCGATTTTCCGCAGATGCAAGATCAGATCGCCGACCGCCACCCGGTGAAAATCATACCGCTGGGTCCGCGACCGAATCGTCTCGGGGACTTTGTGCGGCTCGGTCGTGGCGAAAATGAACACCACATGCGGCGGCGGCTCCTCGAGAGTTTTCAGAAGGGCGTCGAACGCCGACCCGGACAGCCGGTGAACCTCGTCGATAATATAAATGCGCTTTTTCCCCGAAGTGGGCAAATAGCGGACATTCTCGCGCAGGGTCCGGATATCATCCACCCCGGTATTCGAGGCGGCGTCGATCTCCAACACATCGAGCGCCGATCCTGCCGTTATTTCGTTGCAGGCCGGGCAGTTATCGCATGGCGTCGGGGTCGGGCCGTTGACACAGTTCAGGGCTTTGGCCAGAATTCTGGCGGTGGTCGTTTTACCGGTTCCGCGCGGCCCGGTGAACAGGTAACCGGAACTGATTCGCCCCGCTTTCAGGGCGTTCTGCAGGGTTCGGGTGACATGTTGCTGAGCCACCACCTGGTCGAACTGCTTGGGCCGGTATTTCCTGGCCAGAACCTGGTACGACATTTTTTTATTTGCCGGATTTTAATTTATGGTGTGCACCCACCCTTGACCCGCCGCCTAAAGGCTTCCGCGGCAGCCGGCTCCGGTCAGGTTGCCCCGCAACACATACCAACGATCACCTACCGTTGCTACCTTCCGGTCCTGGCGGGGTTCAGTGTGTTGCTATTGTACAGGACCCGGCCCTCAACACCACTTACCGTTTCCGCGCGATAAACGGTTAAAGCCTCCGGTGGGAATTCAACCCCGGTGTAGCGGATTCCGGGTTACAGGGCACCGCTAACTCCCCGTCTAGCACACCTTTGTCCTCTATGCAAAGTTAAATGGACCAGAGCGGGATCGAACCGCCGACCCCCACGTTGCGAACGTGGTGCTCTCCCAGCTGAGCTACTGGCCCATTGTTGTCATTTTGCCGGGCTGATTAGGTATACGAATCGGCCCTCATACAGGCTACGTAATAAACAAAATTCCCGCCGAAAATCAAGGCCTTTGTAAAAGAAGCCCGATTTATGTGATTTGGAGTCTAAATTGAGTATACAAATTATGAATTTGATTAAATTTACTGAAATTTGGCAGATATTTTTTGTATTTTATTGAGTAAGTATTTCACCAACAATTGATTTTAATTCTTTTTCTTCATCTGAATTTTTATCTACCAAAGCGTATAATCGGGATATGCAAGGTTTGTACTGACTGAGTGTTTTCACTATTGATCCGCTAAGAGTGACTAATTCCCTTATTTCATCCTTTTGCAGAATCTTGACAAGTTTCAAATAGTCTGGGGATTCTGTTTTTTGGGTATCCTCCAATTCAATAGAATGGCTCATTTCCTCAAATTTAATCTTTCTTTCTGCTATTGAGATATAACCTAAATCTAATCCCAATTCGTCCAATTTTTTTAAAAAATCGCTGTTATTAATCAGACATTTCGTTAAAATAGTATATTTCTCATCATAGTATCCCTCTGTCTTTGTCTCGACCGTTTTGATTTCATATATCGGTCTTAATGGTTTTCTTTTATATAAATTTTCAATGAGTTTTTGAATTAATTTATTGTCGTTTCTTTTCTTGTAAATATCCAAATAATACCAAAAGTATTCATCATTGAAATTCATGAGGAAATCACAGTCATTTTTAATTTTTTCCTCAATATCGGCAAAAGAATGTACTATTTCGGGATATTTACCCCCATCTTTAAAATCTTTATCCATAACCATGCAATAGAACAGTGCTTTCGCCATTAATTCAAAACCTACAGTTGTTTTGTGATATATTATATTGTATGAAAAATAACGATTGGTTATAAAATGCTCAATTGCGGTTATGGCCTTAGGTGTGAAACAAATTAATTCATTCTTTTTATCCCACTTTAAATTGCGCAAAATGTAATCTAAATCAACGATACCATATGATGTGCCTGTGGATTTGGCATCGCGAAGCATATAGTCAAGTCTATCACAGTCCAATGTACTGCTCATCAACTGAACATGAAATGGATTTTGAGTATCTTCAGCATTAAAAATCCTGGCAATTTCCTCTGGATCATATTTTTCATGTTCGAGTATTTTTCTTATTTCGGAATTTTCATGGGTTATTATAAGTTTACTCAGCCGTTCATGTTCTGCTGTTGGACTTTCATGCTTTTTTTCCGCATTTAAAAGAAGGTTTTTTTTAAAATCATTACTACCGCGGTTTTTGGTTACGTCAGGGACATTTTGATCAAAATCCACCCATTGGAATACCTGTTCACCCGGGTGGGACAATGGATAGTGTCCAACGTCATGCAATAATGCCGCAAGTCTTAATTTTTGGCAGTTTTTGGGGCCCTCATTTTCATCTTTTAATTTTCCACATCCT